>NZ_RWIL01000010.1:0-38676 GCF_009764635.1 Pseudomonas sp. PB103
GATCGATCCGGGCGCAGCGCCTACGGTTTGCTTCGCTGCACCTCCTCTCGCTGTGTTTGGCTGCGCCAAACGGTCGCTGCGCTCCCACCCCCGGATCAATCCCTCCACTCAGCCTTCCGACGTCGCCCGTGGATCAAGATCAAGATCAAGAGCTCACCCGAGCTTGCGCTCATCGTGTTGAGTGGTGAGAAGCAGAAGCGGTGTGCGTTCTGCTTTTGCTCTTCGTAGGAGAAGAGCTTGCTCGCGATGGCGGCCGACCGGCCAATCCATTTAATACAGACTGCACACAATCCCTGTGGGAGCTGGCTTGCCAGCGATGGCGGCCCGCCAGCCGACCATTTTCTTCAGTTGGCGGCAATCTCATGTAGGAGCTGCCGCAGGCTGCGATCTTTTGATCTTGCCTCTGACGTCGAACATCAAAAGATCGCAGCCTGCGGCAGCTCCTACATCGGCAGTGGGTGTTTAAAAGCGTTTCGAAATGGGTGAACCTTCCCACAAGGTTTTCAGGTTGTCCGTCGGACGTGCGCTCTCTAGGCTTGGGTTGTCGCCGAAAACTCGGCGATCGGGTGTGAGAACCCGGGCTAAGTATTATTCCACCTGCAGTATCGTCATAATTGCCGCCAGTTCATTGCTGCCTGCATTTCTATGGCGGCTGTGTGCGGGCGAACTTCGGTTCGGCCGGAAGTGGTGGTTCTTACCCGGTTTCTCACCCTGCACATAGCTGCCACCCAATACGTCGCGTGAGAAACGGCAATTGGTTGGCTCCGATCAGTGAGAACCGACTTCATGACTAAGCCCGTACCCGATCCCCCCTTCGAAACCACAACCCCCCTCGAAGACGCCATCCGCGCCGACGACCAGCTAAAAAACCGCGAAGCGATAAAACGCGCCCTCGATTTCTACCTCAGCCCCGACCCGATAAAACCACGCTTGCCCAGCACGATGTTCCTCATCCACCCGAACATCGACACCGAAAGCCTGCTCGCCCACGCTTGCGAATCCCTGGCCTCGGCCAATGTGATGGCCGGCGATTTCGCCGATCAGCTCAGCCGCCCGCAACGCAGTACGGCACTGGCCATCCAGCAGATCGTCATGCTCGCCGAACTGGCGGTCAACCGTGTTTTGGATCGGGTTGATCCCCAGCCCTGAAACCCCGTAGGAGCTGTCGAGTGCAACGAGGCTGCGATCTTTTGATTTTTTTTTTTACAAAGCCAAGTCCGGAGCAAAAGATCGCAGCCTTCGGCAGCTCCTACAGTGCCGGCGTAGGCCTGGGATTTTCAGTTTCCATCGATAAGTTGATAAGTCCCAAAAAGGGACCTATCGTTCCCTTTTTGGGACTCTTTGGCCGCCGCCGTGGAAAACATCTCTCTAAGCGAAGCGCTGTTCACCAACACTCAGCAAAAGGTATTGGGACTGCTGTTTGGTAAACCCGATCAGTCCTTCTATGCCAATGAAATTGCGCGCTGGGCTCAGGTTGGCAAGGGTAGCCTCATGCGCGAGCTCGACCGCCTGCAACGGGCGGGAGTGTTGAGCATGACGCGATTGGGTAATCAGACCCATTACCAGGCGAATCCCGCCTGCCCGATCTACGCCGAACTTTTGGGCATTGCTCGCAAGACTTTCGGTTTTGCAGAGCCTCTGCGTCAGGCGTTGCAGCCGTTTACCGCGCAAATAACGTGGGCGTTTGTCTACGGCTCCATTGCCAAAGACACAGCAAACACACTCAGTGACATTGATCTCATGCTGATCGGCGAAGGCCTGCACTACAGTGACGTGATGGAACGGCTCATGCCCATGGAAGAGCAGTTGGGCCGGCCCATCAATCCGACGCTTTACGCCCCGCAAGACTGGGCGGCGAAGCTGGCAGCGCAGAACAGCTTTGTCATGCGGGTAGCGCAGCAGGAAAAAATCGATCTGTTAGGGGCGAACCCTTTGGAGTCCAAGGATGGGCAGCAACGAGAATCTGGAGAATCTTCTACGTAGTGGTGGACTGAAAGCGGAGCCGCCGGATCGCAATGAGTGCGAAGGCTTGCTGCGCTCGGCCATGGATAGGTTCAAGGATGCGCAAACTTCCACTCTGTCTTTTTCCAGTCGTTTCGACTTGGCTTATAACGCGGCACATGCATTGGCGCTGACGGCGCTTCGATTGTGCGGCTATCGATCAGATAAACGCTATCTGGTCTTTCAGTGTCTGGTGCATACCGCGCAAATCAGCAAGGTTCAGGTGCGATTGTTCGCATTGTGTCACGAGCGGCGCAATCTCGCGGAATACGAGGGGTATATGGATGAGGATGAAGCTCTTCTGGAGCAGTTGCTGGAAAGCACCTCGCAATTGTCGGGCAATGTTCAGCAACGAATGAACTGATATCCGGGATGGCTTCCAACCGTCGCTGCCGATCTCCATGAGCTACGAAGCGGTGAAGACTTCGACCGATAAAGGCATCGTCACCATCACCTACCTGTGAGCCGTTCGGCGTGCGCGGTAAATCTTCAGGTGCCGAGCCATGGCGCGCAGGTATACTGCGCGCCTTCGCGGCTCACTGTTCGGGCCCGACTTTTTGCTTTCCGGAGCTTTTATGACTTCCCCGACCCTGCCGCCGGTTGACGACGCTGTCAGCGATGTCTCGGCTGAACTGGCCGATACCAGCGACACCAAAGCCGAAATTCCAGCCTTCAAGTTCCCGTTCAAACCGGGCGAGCTGGCTTCTGCCAAAGGCTCTAACCAGCCTTGGTACAAGAACGGCGCCAAGAATGGCCACACCAAGACCCCGGGCATGGCGCCGCCGGGCACCCGTCGTTCGATGGGCAAGCGCTGAGTTTTATTCCCGCCTGCGGCCCTCACTGTGATTTTCGATGGCGATGATTTTCGAACACAGTGATGGCTAAGTGCTCAGTTCCTGAGCCAGATCAATATTTGACCAATTAGTGCGCTTAGAGTCAGCAGCCCTGCCGACTCTTCCCATAAAACGAGCGCGCTATCCATGAAGATCAATCTCCCGGTGACCGGCCGCAACGTCGATGTGGCGCTGGATGCGAACATTCTTTCGACCACCGATCTGACCAGCGCGATCACCTACGCCAACGACGATTTCATCCAGATCAGCGGTTATACCCGCGACGAACTGCTGGGTACGCCGCACCACCTGCTGCGTCATCCGGACATGCCGGCGCAGGCGTTTGCGCACATGTGGCAGACGCTCAAACGCGGGCGGTCGTGGATGGGGCTGGTGAAGAATCGTTGCAAGAACGGTGATCATTATTGGGTCAGCGCTTTTGTCACACCGGTCACACAGAACGGCGTGGCGGTGGAGTATCAGTCGGTGCGCACGCGGGCGGACGCGGGTCTGGTCGCGGCGGCTGAGCGCGCTTATGCGCAATTGCGCGGTGATCAGATGACGCGCTGGCAGCTGCCTGAGATCAGCGTGCAGGCGAAGATCACTGCGCTGGGCAGTGCGTTGCTTGGCGTGGTCTTGAGTATCGAGGTGTGGTTACGACCGGAGTCGTTCTGGATTGAAGCCGCTGCGTTTGTGGCTGGCAGTGGCGCCTGTGCGTTGGGTATGCGCTGGATTTTGCGACCGCTGGTGCGTCTCACCGAACGTGCGAAACATATTGCCGACAACCCCATGAGCCAGACCATCTACACCGGCCGGGGCGATGAGTTCGGGCAGATCGAGTTCGCCTTGCAGATGCTTGAGGCGCAGGTCGGCGCGGTGGTCGGGCGCATTGGCGATGCCTCGCAGCAATTGGCCGGGCATGCCGCGCAACTGGTCGATCATCTGCAGAGCAGTCATAGCAGTTCACTCGCGCAGCAAGCAGAAACCGATCTGGTGGCGGCAGCGATTCATCAAATGGCCGCCAGTGTCGCGCAGGTGGCCAGCCATGCGCAGCAAGCCTCGGTGGCGGCAGACATGGCCGGGACCGAAACCCGCGAGGGGCATTTGCTGGTGGGTGAAAGTCGCCGCGCGGTGTTGCGTCTGGCCGAAGAGTTGGGGCGCGCCACCGAGGTGATTCATCAGCTCGAAGGTCATAGCAGCGAGATCTCCGGGGTGCTGGAGGTGATCCGCAGCATCGCCGAGCAGACCAATCTGCTGGCGCTCAACGCGGCGATCGAGGCGGCGCGCGCCGGTGATGCCGGGCGTGGCTTTGCGGTGGTAGCGGATGAAGTGCGCGGGTTGGCGCAACGCACCCAGCAATCGACCAACGAAATACAGCGCATGATCAGCACCCTGCAAAACGGCGCGCGCGATGCGGTGATGGTCATGCAACAGAGCAGCGAGCATGTCGATAACAGTGTCGAACAGGCGCAACGCGCGGCGCGGGCGCTGGACGGGATCAGTGAGCGGGTCGAGCAGATCACCGAGATGAGCCTGCAGATAGCGGCGGCGGTGGAGCAGCAGAGCGCGGTGAGCGAGGACATCAATCGCAACATTGTCAGCATCCGCACGGCGTGCGAGGTGACGGTGGATGAGGGGCGGCAGAGTCAGCAAAACTCTGAGGATGTGGCGGGGTTGGCGGGGGATTTGCGCTTGTTGGCGCGTGAATTCTGGGGGCGGCGGCAGGTTCGCGATTGAGGTCGCCTGCAAAGGCCCCATCGCTGGCAAGCCAGCTCCCACATTATGCTCGGGTGTTCACACAATTTGTGTACGCCACAAAACCCTGTGGGAGCTGGCTTGCCAGCGATGAGGCCAGTTCGTTCGCCGTGAAATTCTGATCAGGCCGCCCGCAACGAGATAAACGCATACGTCTGCGCCGGCTCTGTCACCACCTGCGCCCCCGCCGCCAGCACTTGCCCGGCAATGTCATCCCCGGACACATGAAACAGCCATTCGCTGTGAACCTCGCCCGGCGGCTGCGCACTCACCTGATCGATGACCGTGGCGAACGCCGCCATGTTCGGCAGGTAAGCGGTGAAGCCATCACCTTTCAACGCCGTAGTACGAATCCCCAGCAGCGCACAGATTGCGTCCTTGGTGCCGATGTCATCCCGATCGGCCTGACGCGAGCGCTGAATCAATTCAACCAATTCCTGATCAACCAATTCACCCCCCGCAATCAAAACCGGTCCCTGGACCCAGGATTCCGGCGGGCAATCCTTGGCGGCAGGGTTGAGCGGAATGTGCGGATTGATTTCTGCCGGATAGATGCGGCAAACCAGCGGCCGCCGTTCGTAAATCCGGCAGAGCTTGTCTTCGTCAAGATTCCGGCAGGGGCCGACGTTGTACGCGGCAAAAGTGATTGCCACATGCGCTTGCGTCATGCCGCTGCGCACCACCGCTGAACGACGTTCGGCGTGTTCACGCTGGTGCGCGGGCAGGCCCAGGCCATTGCCGAGAAAGGCTTCGACTAACACGATCACCTGGCCGCCATCCGCCGCCCACATGCGGGCTTCGGCCAAGGTCAGGGGCACATGGTGGTCGGTGCAGCACTTGCCGCAGCCTACGCAGGAAAACGTCGTATTCATTGAGCGATCTTTCTTCAACCAAGGTGTGAAACGGTGGCGGAAAACCACCGCACAGGCCCGGGTCGAAGCAAGTTATGCGCCATTCACTGAGGTTTGGCGGTCGGTCGGATCGAGTCCCACTCGGTGACGAAGGCGGTTTTCGTTTGCTTGTTGTACAGGCACAGCTCGCTGCCTTGCTGGCCTTTCATGTGTTTTTGCGGGTATTGGCCTTGCAGCAACACGGCGGTGTAGCCGACGCGGTCGTCGAATTGTGCGGGTGTGCCGACGGGTTTGGCATTTTTCAGGCCGCTGGCTTTGGTGCAACTGGCGAGTACGGTTTTGTCGTAGGCGGCCCAGGCGTCCGGGCTGGAGGCGTGGGCCTGGGAGGCTAGGGCGGTGAGGCAGAGCAGGCTGGCGGTGAGGGTTTTCATGGTGGGCGTCCTTGGTCGTGAGTGGCCAAGGTTGGAGTGTGCCTAAAGAGTTTTGTTGCCTGGGACAGCGCTAAAAGATCGCAGCCTTCGGCAGCGCCTACATGGATATGCGTTTCCCTGTAGGAGCTGCCGAAGGCTGCGATCTTTTGACTTTACAGGTCCGGCACCAACTCGCGGCGGACTACGTACATGCCGGCACTTTCATACAAGCGCTGCGCCCGCAGGTTGTCTTCCAGCACCTTCAAATCAACAAAGCCTTCGCGCCGTTGCTGAAATGCGTTGAATGCGTTAAGCAACAACGCCCGGCCCAACCCGCGCCCCTGCATCCGCGGATGCACCACCAGATTCTTGATATAGGCACTGGTCCAGCATTGCGCCACACCGACGACACCCTCGGCATCGCGGGCAATAAAGCACAGTGTCGGATCGTATTCGGGATCGCTCTCGAACTGCTTCTGCCAAGCGTCCAGCGCTGGCACCCGGCCGCCACCTTCGCGGTAGCCGAACTGCATCAAGTCATGCACCTTCGCCGCCAGTTCGACGGAGTAGGTGCACAGCTCAATACCTTGAGGCAGAAGCGCATCCAGCGCGTCCTTGCCAAGGTCGCGGCGCATCAAAAAACAGTACGTCTCGCCCAAGACTCAGTGCCCGTGCGCCGCGACGTGTTTGGCCGCTTCGATCAGGCAGTGGGTCAGTTCCGGCGAGGAGAACTTGGTCAGCACGCCGTTCGCCCCGGCCAGTCGGGCTTTCTCGCTGTTCATCGCGCTGTCGAGCGAGGTGTGCAGCAGCACGTAGAGGTGGGCGAAGTCCGGCGTCTCGCGCAGGGTGCGGGTGAAGGCGTAGCCGTCCATCTCGGACATCTCGATGTCGGAGACGATCAGGTTGATCTGCTGCGCGGTGCCTTGCAGGTCGAGCAGGCAGTCGATGGCTTCCTTGGCGCTGCGCGCGGTATGGCATTGCAGACCGAGGTTGCGCAGGGTGTGCACCGATTGCTGCAGCGCCACTTGGCTGTCATCGACCACCAGAATCCGCGCGTTGCCGAGCACTTCGGCGTCTTCCATGGTCAGGTCGGTCGGGGCCATTTCGATCTGCGCCGGGGCGATGCTGTGGATAACCTTTTCAATGTCGAGCACCTGCACCAGCGTGCCGTCCACCGAGGTCACGCCAGTGATGTAGGCGCGCGAGCCACCGGAGCCGAACGGCGGCGGTTTGATGTCGGTGGTCAGGCAGTGGACGATTTTGCTCACGGCCTGTACATGCAGGCCCTGCTTGGAACGGCTGACGTCGGTGACGATCAGGCAGCCGCCGTTCGGGTCTTCGAGCGGCCGCTCGCCGATGGCGCGGCTGAGGTCGATGACCGACAGCGACGCGCCGCGCAAAGTGGCGATGCCCTTCACGTGCGGGTGCGACTCCGGCAGCTTGGTCAGCGGCGGGCAGGGGATGATTTCACTGACTTTCAGCAGGTTGATCGCCATCAACTTGCCGCTGCGCAAGGTAAACAGCAGAAGCGAAAGTGAATCTGCGCGGGCTTTGGTGGAGGACATATAAACCTTCTGTGGAAAGGTGGTGGGCGAGGGTGCAAATCGCCAGAAACTATTGATGCCGGGTTATCGGCGTTAACGGGTGGGGCTTTAGGTCAGTTGTCGGGTGGGGTTTGGATTCAGAGCCAGATCCAGAGCCCCTCACCCCAGCCCTCTCCCAGAGGGCGAGGGGGCTGACCGAGGTGTCTGGCGTTTTACATCGACCTGAACGACCGAGTCGATTATGGATTCGGAAAAGCAGGTTCACGTCGGCGGACATCTCCAATATCCCCCAATCAGTCCCCTCTCCCAGTGGGAGAGGGCTAGGGTGAGGGTGTGCTTCTAGCCCTTCATACCCAACCGCTTCGCCATCCGCCCAAGATTCGCCCGATCCAGCCCCAGCTCCCGCGCCGCGCTTGCCCAGTTATCCTGATTGCGCTCCAGCGCCGCACTGATCAAACGGCGCTGATACTCCTCGGTGGCACTGCGCAAATCGCCGTTGATCAACGGCGCCGCCACTGCAACTTCGGCAGTCGGTGCGGTCGAGTTATCCACAACCTCATGTGGCAAATCCAGATCCGCCGCACTCAGGCTGAGGATCTTCGGCCGCACCTTGCAGTTGCCCAAAGCCTTCAACGCGCTGCGGCCGATCAAATGCTCCAATTCGCGCACGTTGCCCGGCCAAGTGTAGGCGAGCAGGGCGTCCTGGGCGTCGCTGTTCAGGCGCAGGCTGTTGAGCCCCATGCGCGAGCGGTTCTGCTCCAGAAAGAACCCGCTGAGCAGCAACACATCGCGACCACGATTACGCAGTGCCGGTACCTTTAATGGGTACACGCTCAAACGATGGTAGAAGTCGGCGCGATAACGCCCGCTGCGGACTTCTTCCGCCAGGTCACGGTTAGTCGCGGCGATCAGGCGCACATCGACCTGATGTTCCTTGTCCGAACCCAAGCGCTGCAACTGCCCGCTCTGCAAGACGCGCAGCAACTTGGCCTGCACCGTCAGCGACAACTCGCCGACTTCATCGAGAAACAGCGTGCCGCCGTTGGCCAGCTCGAACTTGCCACGACGGTCACTGGTGGCGCCGGTGAACGCGCCGCGTACGTGGCCGAACAATTCGCTTTCGACCAGTGTGTCGGGGAGGGCGGCGCAATTGAGGCTGATGATCGGTTTGTCGGCACGCGCTGAAGCGGCGTGGATCGCCTGCGCTACCAGTTCTTTGCCGACCCCGGTTTCACCGGTGATCAACACGGTCAGGTCACTGCCGCCGACCAGATTGATTTCTTCCACCAAGCGTTTGAGGGCTTTGCTCTGGCCGATCATTTCGCGGTTCTGTTGGCCGCTGGCCTGACGGTAGACCTCGGCGCGCTGGTGCTCGTCTTCGGCGCGAGTCGCCAGGCGTTCGATGCGTTCGGCGGCATTGACCGTGGCCGCCGCGAGGCTGGCGAAGGCTTGCAGGGCGTCGAGTTCGATCGGTTCGAATCGCTCGGGATCGAGGGCGTCGAGGGTGATCAAGCCCCAGAGCTTTTCATCGACAAACAGCGGACAGCCGAGGCAATCGTGAACTTCGAGGTGTTCGTCGAGGCCGTCGACCAGGCCGTCATAAGGGTCGGGCAGGTCACTGTCAGCGGCAAAGCGTGTCGGCCCGGCACCGGCCAGGAGGATTTCGAAACGCGGATGCTCGCTGACTTTGAAGCGCCGGCCGAGGGTGTCGGTGCTCAAGCCATCCACCGCCAGCGGCACCAGCGATTCGCCGTCCAGGCGCAACAACGCGGCGGCATCGCACGGCAGCAAGGCGCGCATGGCTTCGAGCAGGCGTCGGTAGCGCTCGCCTTCGGGCAATTCGCGGGACAGGTCAGAGACCAGGGGCAGCAGAGCGGTGAGCAGGGATTTGGCAGTCATGGTCTTGTAGTCAAAGAGACAAGATGTAGTCTGGATGACTATAAGTCTTCTTGAGTCATTATGACTACATTGTTTTCAAGCTATTGATTTATATGGATTAAAAAGTTGGCACGGAAACTGATAAAGCATCAGTAACTTTTCAAAGAAAGCTCAGGAGTCACTCTTATGCTTAGCGTCCAGGATCGTGCCATCGTCAAATCCACCGTGCCTCTGCTGGAAAGCGGCGGCGAAGCGCTGATCACGCACTTCTATCGCATGATGCTCTCTGAATACCCTGAAGTGCGCCCGTTGTTCAACCAGGCGCATCAGGCCAGCGGCGACCAGCCGCGTGCCTTGGCCAATGGTGTGCTGATGTACGCCCGGCACATCGATCAACTCGATCAGTTGGGCGATCTGGTGGCGAAAATCATCAACAAGCACGTCGCCCTGCAAATCCTCCCGGAGCACTACCCGATCGTCGGCGCCTGCCTGCTGCGCGCCATCTCCGAAGTGCTCGGCGAAGAAATTGCCACGCCTGAAGTGATGAGCGCCTGGGGCGCAGCTTACGGTCAACTGGCTGACATCCTGATCGGCGCCGAAACCGCTATTTATGACCAGAAAGAACAAGCGGTCGGCGGCTGGCGTGGCGCGCGTGAATTCATCGTCGCGGCCAAGGTCGAGGAGAGTGCGGAAATCATCTCCTTTTACTTTGAGCCTGCCGACAAAGGCCCGATTCTGGCGGCTGAGCCGGGTCAGTACATCGGTATGAAGCTGATCCTCGACGGCGAAGAAATCCGCCGTAACTACTCGCTGTCGGCGCTGGCTAATAAAGGTCAGTACCGTATCAGCGTCAAACGCGAACCGGGTGGCCGCGCGTCCAACCATCTGCACGATCAGTTGCATGTCGGCGCGAGCATTCAGTTGTTCCCGCCATCGGGTGAGTTCACCCTGACCGCCAGCGATAAACCGCTGGTGCTGATCAGCGGCGGCGTCGGCATCACCCCGACCCTGGCGATGCTTGAAGCGGCGCTGGAAACCGAGCGTCCGGTGCACTTTATCCACTGCGCGCGCAACGGTAGCGTTCATGCGTTTCGTGACTGGATCGATGGCTTGGCGGCGCGTCATCCGCAGCTCAAACGTTTCTACTGCTACGCCGAAGACGATGGCGTGAGCCCGGCGGCGGACAAGGTCGGAATGCTGAACCAGGAATTGCTCGGCGAATGGCTGCCGGAGCAGCGTGATGTCGACGCTTACTTCCTGGGGCCGAAAGGCTTCATGGGGGCGATCAAGCGTCATCTGAAAGCGCTGGGTGTGCCGGAGAAGCAAAGCCGTTACGAGTTCTTCGGGCCGGCCTCGGCTTTGGAATGATCCAAGACCGAGTCGCCTTCATCGCGGGCAAGCCCGCTCCCACAGGTCAGGCGTCGTTCACAGATTTTTTGTACGCCGCCAATCCTGTGGGAGCGGGCTTGCCCGCGATGGCCGTTACACCATTCTGATTTGGCAAACCTCACTACGACTTAATGGTTGCTTAACCGCTTTATCGTTTATTGCCCCGGTGTAGACTTGCGACAACCTTCAGTCGCGAGCCGGCTGAACCATGGACATAAAAGGGAAACGCGATGAGCGAGGAAACGATTCGGTTGGGCCGTGAGCGGCGCTTTCTGGTGCTGTTGGGGATCATCTGCCTGGCGCTGATCGGTGGCGCGCTTTATATGCAAATCGTGCTCGGTGAGGCGCCATGCCCGCTGTGCATTCTGCAACGTTATGCGTTGCTGCTGATTGCGCTCTTCGCCTTCATTGGCGCGGCCATGCGCACCCGCCGCAGCATCACCGTGTTTGAAGTGTTGGTGGTGATCTGTGCGATTGCCGGCGCCGGAGTGGCCGGGCATCACGTGTACACGCAGTTCTACCCGGCGGTCAGCTGTGGCATCGATGTGCTGCAGCCGATTGTCGATGATCTGCCACTGGCGAAGATCTTCCCGCTGGGCTTCCAGGTCGACGGTTTCTGCTCGACGCCGTACCCGCCGATCCTCGGTCTGTCGCTGGCGCAATGGGCGCTGGTGGCGTTCGTGCTGGTGGTGATCCTGGTGCCGCTGTTGACCTCGCGTAACCGAAAAGCACTGCGCTGAGTCAACTATTCGGCGATCAGGCCGATACAGAAAACGCCTCGATTTGCGGATCAGCAAATCGGGGCGTTTTGCATTTCAGAGTGTTTGTGAAAACACCGTGACGAACGGCAATAGTGGGTGCGGCGAGTGTGCGACATGTTGTCACACGCGCCGTGTCGCAGGGTGTCGCGAAGTGCCGGATTGGTCTCTTGTTACACAAAATCATTGGTCTGTTTCAACGTTTTGCGGCTTTTGAACGCAAGTGCCAGATCAGGCAGTTTTAACAAGCTCTGGCAAATGGCCAGAGCCCTTGGAATATCGGGCTTTGCGCCGATCGGGGGTTCAGAAAAAGCCTTCGGAGCTGTCTGAACTGAGGCGGATACACCTACATTTTTTGGTGTTTTTGTTGAGAATCGATTTCGATAACATGCGGAACTTTTGCAAAAATGGTGATGGATTGTTGCTCGAACGGATAAAAATTATTTCGGGATAAGACATGGTGTATAGGGCGCTACCTATCTACAATCGCCCGCACTGAATTCCCGGCACTGTTCAGCCTTTATTAAGGAAGACTTTATTAAGGCGCTGCGCAGAAAGTCGGGTGTCGAGCGAGTCGGAAGGCTTTCAAGACACCCAGGTGTCGGTGCCTTCCAACTTTCCGCACCAAATGGAATTGGTCTGTAACAAGGCCTTTGACCACGAATTCGAATAAGAACTTAACGCTGTCCCAGGATTTGTCGAGCGTCTGACGCGCGACGGGCGGCCCTTATTCAATCCAAAGAAAATGCCAACCCTTGGCAGGGTGAAGTGTTGGCGATCAAAACCCAACTGCATTGCGCAAGCTGCTTTAGAGGTCGTGAGATGAGTAAAAACAGGTACCCCAGATTACTAGGCCTAGTGCCGCTGCTCGGCACGTTGTTGCTGGGAGGCTGCAACATGACCTTGCTCAATCCAACGGGCCAGGTCGGCCTGGAACAGCGCAACCTGATCATCACCGCGACCCTGCTGATGCTGTTGGTCGTTGTGCCGGTTATCGTCATGACCTTCCTGTTCGCCTGGAAATACCGCGCGTCGAACAAGAACGCCGTCTACACCCCGAAATGGTCGCACTCGACCAAAATCGAAGTGGCAGTCTGGACCATCCCGGTCCTGATCATCATTGCCCTGGGTTACATCACCTACATCTCCACCCACGAACTGGACCCATATCGTCCAATCGAATCCGACGTCAAGCCTGTGACCATCGAAGTGGTCGCGCTGGACTGGAAGTGGCTGTTCATCTACCCGGAACAAGGCATCGCCACGGTCAACAAGATCGTGTTCCCGGCGCACACGCCAATCAACTTCAAGATCACCTCTGACGCTGTGATGAACTCGTTCTTCATCCCGGGTCTGGGCGGCCAGATCTACGCGATGGCGGGCATGCAGACCAAGCTGCACCTGATCGCTGACCGTAACGCTGAAATGGACGGTATCTCCGCCAACTACAGCGGCGCGGGTTTCACCGGCATGAAGTTCAAAGCTATCTCCACCACTCAGGAAGATTTCGACGCCTGGGTAAGTGAAGTCAAGAAGTCACCTAAACAGCTTGATCAAGCTGAATACGCAGCCCTTGCCAAGCCAAGCCAGAACAACCCAGTCGAGCTCTACTCCTCGGTCACGCCGAACCAGTTCCAGATCATCGTCGACAAGTACGAAGGTATGAAGCCGGGCAAGCCACTGAAGCACGAGAAGAAAGAGAAAGAAGTGGCGGCCACGGAAATTGACTCGAGTTCGCATTCAGCTGCCGGGGCAGAGGAGTAAACGATGTTTGGTAAATTAAGTTGGGAAGCAGTCCCATTCCACGAACCGATCGTGATGATTACCATCGCCATGATCGCGCTCGGTGGTCTGGCGCTGTTCGCTGCAATCACCTACTTCAAGAAGTGGACGTACCTGTGGACCGAGTGGTTGACCTCGGTAGACCACAAGAAAATCGGCGTGATGTACATCATCGTCGCCATGGTCATGCTGCTGCGCGGTTTTGCCGACGCCATCATGATGCGTACCCAGTTGGCCATGGCCACCGAGGGTTCGCCTGGCTACCTGCCACCTGAGCACTATGACCAGATCTTCACCGCTCACGGTGTGATCATGATCATCTTCATGGCGATGCCATTCTTCACCGGCCTGATGAACCTTGCAGTGCCGCTGCAGATCGGCGCGCGTGACGTTGCGTTCCCGTTCCTGAACTCCCTGAGCTTCTGGCTGCTGGTGTCCGGCGTTGTGCTGATCAACCTGTCCCTGGGCGTCGGCGAATTCGCCAAGACCGGTTGGGTTGCTTATCCACCATTGTCGGGTCTGCAATACAGCCCTGGCGTGGGCATGGATTACTACATCTGGGCGCTACAGTTATCCGGGTTAGGTACGACGCTGACGGGGGTTAACTTCCTCGCGACCGTACTGAAAATGCGTACCCCTGGCATGAAACTGATGGACATGCCGATCTTCACCTGGACCTGCACCTGGGCAAACGTTCTGATCGTGGCTTCGTTCCCGATCCTGACCGCTACCCTGGCACTGCTGACCCTTGACCGTTACATGGATTTCCACATTTTCACCAATGAACTTGGTGGCAATCCAATGATGTACGTCAACCTGTTCTGGGCGTGGGGCCACCCTGAGGTTTACATCCTGATCCTGCCGGCATTCGGCATCTTCTCGGAAGTGATCTCGGCGTTCACCGGCAAGAAACTGTTCGGCCACCACTCGATGATCTACGCCTCGGGCGCGATCTCGGTACTGGGCTTCATGGTTTGGCTGCACCACTTCTTCACCATGGGTTCGGGTGCCAGCGTCAACGCCTTCTTCGGTCTGGCGACGATGCTGATTTCCATCCCGACGGGTGTGAAGCTATTCAACTGGCTGTTCACCATCTACCAGGGCCGTCTGCGTTTCACCAGCCAGGTGCTGTGGACCCTGGGCTTCATGGTGACCTTCGCCATCGGCGGCATGACCGGCGTACTGCTGGCCATTCCGGGTGCTGACTTCGTTCTGCACAACAGCCTGTTCGTGATCGCGCACTTCCATAACGTGATCATCGGCGGTGCGGTATTCGGTTACATCGCAGGTTTCGCGTTCTACTTTCCGAAAGCGTTCGGCTTCAAGCTGCACGAAGGCTGGGGTAAAGCAGCGTTCTGGTTCTGGATCTCGGGCTTCTTCGTCGCATTCATGCCGCTCTATGCACTGGGCTTCATGGGCATGACCCGTCGTCTGAACGCCACCACCAACCCTGAGTGGGTACCGTACCTGTACGTTGCCATGTTCGGTGCGGTGATGATCGCTGCCGGTATCGCCTGCCAACTGATTCAGCTGTACGTCAGTGTGCGTGACCGCAACAAGCCAGAGAACATTTGCGATCACGGTGACCCGTGGAATGCACACACTCTGGAATGGTCGACCTCGTCGCCACCACCGTTCTACAACTTTGCTGTGCTGCCAAAAGCTGACTGCATCGACCCGTTCACTGAAGCCAAGGAAAACGGTACTGCGTACCAGCAACCGGCCAAGTACGAGCCGATCCACATGCCAAACAACACCGCCACTGGTGTGGTGATGGGCGCGCTGTTGACCGTCTTCGGTTTCGCCATGATCTGGCACATCTGGTGGCTGGCGATCGCGAGCCTGGTAGGCACTGTTGTCTACTTCGTGATCCACGCTGCACGTGACGACCAGGGCTATATGGTTCCGGTTGAAACGATCGAGCGTATCGAAGCCGAGCAGCACAAGCGTCTGGTCGCGGCAGGGAAAATCCCGGCCTCCGCCACCCGTGTTGAAACCTCGTTGGAACAGGCTTAAACCATGTCGAATTTAGTGACCAATGCTGGACACGCCCATGGTGAACATGGGCACGATGACCATCACCACGATTCGGGCGAGATGACCGTATACGGTTTCTGGCTCTACCTGATGACCGACTGCATTCTGTTTGCGTCGATCTTCGCGGTATACGCGGTACTGGTAAACAACGTCGCCGGTGGCCCTGCGGGCCACGACATCTTCGAACTGCCATACGTGCTGGGCGAAACCGCTCTGCTGTTGTTCAGTTCGATCACCTACGGCTTCGCCATGCTGGCGTTGTACAAAGGCAAAAAGCAGCAGGTTCTGGGCTGGTTGTTCATGACCTTCCTGCTGGGCGCAGGCTTCATCGCCATGGAGATCAACGAGTTCCACCTGCTGATCTCCGAGGGCTTCGGTCCTAGCCGTTCGGGCTTCCTGTCCGCGTTCTTCACCCTGGTCGGTACCCACGGTCTGCACGTATCGGCGGGTCTGATCTGGATGGGCATCATGATGTACCAGGTCAACAAGCACGGCCTGACGGCGACCAACAAGACCCGTCTGAGCTGCCTGAGCCTGTTCTGGCACTTCCTGGACGTGGTGTGGATCTGCGTATTCACCGTTGTTTACCTGATGGGGACCCTGTAATGGCTAACGCACACTCCCATGACAGCCACGACGACGCCGGCCACGGCAGCGTCAAGTCCTACGCAATCGGCTTCATCCTGTCGGTGATCCTGACTGCGATCCCGTTTGCACTGGTGATGTACCCGTCGTTGCCGAAGTCGATCACGCTGATGATCGTTCTGGCATTCGCCGTGATCCAGGTGGTTGTCCACCTGGTGTACTTCCTGCACCTGGACCGTTCGGCTGCGCAACGTAACAACGTGATTGCCTTCGTGTTCGCCGCGATTGTGATCGTGCTGCTGGTTGGTCTGTCGCTGTGGATCATGTTCAGCATCCACACGTACATGATGGCGAAGTGAGGTAGACCCGATGTCGCTCAAGCACTTTATCCAAATCACCAAACCGGGGATCATTTTCGGTAACGTGCTTTCTGTGGCAGGCGGGTTCTTCCTGGCCTCGAAAGGGCATGTTGATCTGGCGGTGTTTCTCGCCGCCATGATCGGTACATCCCTGGTTGTCGCCTCCGGTTGCGTGTTCAACAACTGCATCGACCGCGACATCGACCTGAAGATGGAACGCACCAAGAACCGGGTGCTGGTACAGGGCTTGATCTCCCTGAAACTGGCACTGGTTTACGCGACCATCCTTGGTGTTCTCGGCGTTGCCTTGTTGTACAAGGTGGCCAACCCGTTGGCTGCCCTGTTCGCCGTAATCGGTTTCGTTATCTACGTCGGCTTCTACAGCCTGTACCTCAAGCGCAAGTCGGTTCACGGCACGCTGGTGGGCAGTCTGTCCGGCGCCATGCCGCCAGTGATCGGTTACGTTGCCGTAACCAACAGCTTCGACATGGCCGCGCTGACGTTGCTGGTGATGTTCAGCCTGTGGCAGATGCCGCATTCCTACGCCATCGCGATCTTCCGCTTCAACGATTACCTGGCCGCATCGATTCCGGTGTTGCCAGTGAAGCGCGGGATTCAAGTGGCGAAGAAGCACATTCTGCTCTACATCCTGGCGTTCCTCGTGGCGACCTTGATGCTGACCTTCAGCGGCTACGCCGGCATGAGCTACCTCGCCGTCGCCGCGGCCATGGGCATGTACTGGTTGTACATGGCCTGGACCGGCTACAAAGCAGTGGATGACACAGTCTGGGCACGCAAGCTGTTCGTGTTCTCGATCTTCACCATCACTGCATTGAGCGTCATGATGTCCCTGGACTTCAAGGTGCCGGCAGAGCTGCTGCTGACGTACGCGCCGTAAGGCTGAAAGGCTTGAAGAAAAACCCCGCACATTGAGAGATGTGCGGGGTTTTTTGTTTATCTGATGTGGAATTTGTTGATAGTCTATCTGTAGGCGAGTTGCCTATAGTTTGCCCATGCGAACAGTCTTCTTTGAAACCACAATATTTACCGCAAGCGTTGGTCATTACCTGACGGACGACGAGTATCGAGAGCTGCAGAGCTATTTGCTGAGTAATCCGCTGTCGGGTGACGTGATGCCGCGAACAGGTGGTTTTCGGAAACTGCGTTGGGCTGATGTTCGCCGTGGTAAAGGGCGACGAGGCGGCTTGCGGGTTCTCTACTATTGGCTTATGAATGATAGTCAGTTCTGGATGTTTGCCATTTACGACAAAGATGAGCTTGAGAATCTGACAGCCGAGCAAGAGAAGGCGCTCAAGAAAGCCATTGATAAAGAGTTGAAAACAAGAGGCACCCCATGAAAAAACGCGACCTGTTTGCAGAATTGATGCAGGGCGTTGATGAGATGGCAGCTCAACGCGAAGGAAAAATTACGTTACGTAATACGACGTTCGAGGACAAACCTGTCCCCGAGGTCGGTGCTCAGGAAATTGTGGCCCTGCGCGAAAGGTTACATATGTCTCAGGCAGTCTTTGCCAAGCGAATCAGGACAAGCCCCAGCACTCTGAGAAACTGGGAGCAGGAAAAGTCGAAGCCTAATGCTCAAGCAGCGTTGTTGATCCGTTTGGTTGAGAAATTCCCTGACATGGTTGAACGCTTGAGTGCTGTGTGATTAAAAAGCGTTACAGTTTTAAGGCCCTACCTTTCGAGTGAAGCGTAGGGCCTTTGTTTTATGGCTCTCGCGGGGCAATCTGCGGTGCCATGGCAAACCACATAGACTCGCTCAAATCTATCAGTGATAGCGCCATGCCACTTAACTGGTGCTTTACTGTTTTTAACTGCGGTTATCCAATTATTGACTGAGAGGCAGGCCGAAATGACTGAGAGGATGACCTGCGACGAGCGTTTTATTGCCCTGGCGCAAGAGCTGAATTACGACATCTATGGTGAGAACACCGCTGGCGGCAATTACGCGCCGCTGATCCGTCATCATGATGAGCTGTACATCAGCGGCATGGTGCCGCGCACCCACGGCAAGATTCAGTATCCTGGTCGGGTAGGGCTGGAGTTGACGCTCAAGGATGCGCAAGCCGCTGCGAGTATCAGTGCGATGCGTTGCCTGGCGCTGATTGTTGATGCGGTGGGTTCGCTGGACAAGATCAAGGCGTTGTTGCGCGTGACGGTGTATGTGAAATCGACGCCTGATTTTGTGGATCTGAGTGAAGTGGCCAATGGTGCTTCGGATGTGTTCAGCCATGTGCTGGGTGATGCCGGGCGGCATACGCGGACGACGGTGGGGGTGTATCAGTTGCCGAAGAATGCGGCGATTGAAGTGGACATGATTGTGGCGTTGCATCCATCGGCTTGAGTCTGATCTCGCGAATTGCCCTCACCCTAACCCTCTCCCGGGGGGAGAGGGGACTGACCGAGGGGTTCTCAAAATATACGCCGACCTGACAGATCGAGGCGATTGTGGATTCGGCACAGCACGTTCATTTCGGCGTACTTCTACAATATCCCCCAATCGGCTCCCTCTCCCTCGGGAGAGGGCTGGGGTGAGGGGCCTCGGTGTAGGCCATCCCACTAAACCCAAGCCGAAAACCAAAAAGCCCCGCACTGAATCCCAGTGCGGGGCTTTTTCGTCAGCGCTGAAAGTTACTGTGCAGCGATGCTGTAGCCATCAAACGCCGTCTGCTTCTGCAGCGCAGTGATGATGTTCTTGCGGTTCACCGCTTGCTCGGTGCCGTCGTTATCAACGAAGACTTCGCTTTCCAGTTCCGCCTCTTCGCCTTCACCGACGAAGGTGAAACCGAGGAATTCCAGCGCTTCACGGTCAACGCTCAAACGCGAACGCGGTGTGCGCAATGGCAGGGTTACGCTGATGCCGTCTTTGCTGATGGTGAAGATTTCGACTTCTTTCTTCTTCGCAGCCTTGCTCTTGCCGCCGCTCGGGTTGCTGATCGCCTGGTGGGTCTGGTTCAGCACTTTCAGCGCGAGGCCGTAGACGATTTCCTGGAAGGCCGGATCGTCCTTGAAGCTGGACAGGATGCGGCCGATCGAGAACTTGCTGCTCAGGTCTTCAAGCGCGGCGAGGTCGGCGGCTTCGGCGTCTTTCAGCGACTTGAGTTGGCCCATCAGTTCGTAGGCCTTGTCGTCGTCGAAGCTGTCGTGAGCGTGACGGATTGCGGTGCGCAGTTCGCGGATCTGGTCGCTTTCGCGGGTCGACTGGAACGCGTCCAGGACCATCTCGCTGATGATTTTGGCTTGTGGCAGGTGTTGTGAAAGATTGATGGAGTTTTCGTATTCCGCTTTGGACGATTCGGTAACTACGGATTCAGCGGTGTTGAAATCGGACATTGAAATTTCACTACTTTTTAACTTGAGTGGAGATGAGCAAGCCCGAGGGCTTTTTCAGGCCGACTAATTTAGGGGAGCGCGGCGGCGTTGTCACGGAGCAACGGGCCGGCGGTCCCAACTATTTGCCCGGCGTGTTCAGGTTCATTGAGCGCACCATCCATTGTTCGGCGGTTTGCGGGTCTGTTGGCAGCGAAAACTGAAATGTTGCACCGCGCCCGCCGATGTCCAGCAACTGAATCTCGCGCCCGTGCAATTGCAGGATACGGTGCACGATGCGCAGGCCCAATCCACCATCACGCCGTGCGCCGCCGATATTGAACGGCCGCAGGAACAGGCCTTCGCGCAGTTCAGGCGCAATCCCCGGGCCGGTGTCGCTGACCGTGACGTCGACCAGCGCACCGTGGGGTTTCAGGTCCAGTTCGATTTCACCGCCCTGAGGCGTATGGCGCAAAGCGTTGTCCATCAGATTGGTCAGCACCCGTTCGATCAACCCGAGGTCGGCGCAGACCGTTGGCAGGTTCGGCACGAAATGCGCCTTCAATTCCACCTGCCGCGCTTCGGCGGTGAGTTCGAATTTCTGAAAGATGTCCTGCACCAGATCGATCAGGGAAAACCGCTCCAGCACCGGTTGCACAAAACCGTGCTCCAGACGCACCAGTTCCAGCAGCGATTGCGCCAGACCACCGACTTTGCGGCTTTGATCAAGGGCAATGCCCAGATAACGACGGCGCTCTTCCGGGGACAGCGTGGCGTCCTTCAATGACAACGTTTCCAGATAACCGTGCAGCGAGGCCAATGGCGTACGCAGGTCGTGGGAAATGTTCGCCACCAGTTCGCGGCGTTCCTGATCCTGGCGCGTCAATGAACGCCATTGCTCGCCGAGGCGGTTTTGCATCTGCCGGAAAGCCGCGTCGAGGACCGCGATTTCATCCGGGTCAGCTGATTTATCCACAGGTGCCGGTACGGGCTGCGGCGCACCGTCGATATCAAAACGGCTGACCGTTTCGGTCAGTCGCCGCAGCGGCCGGGTAATCAGATTGAACGCCGTGAGACCGGCAATCAGGCACAGCAACGCCACCAGCCCGATCGACAGCAGCGCAGTGTTGAGCGCAGCGCTGGTCGCCCCGCGCTCGGCGAAACGGTCATGTTCTTCGCTGAGCAACACCACGTACAGATAACCGGCAGGTTTACCGTTGACCCGTAACGGCGCGGCGCTGAACACCTTGCGACCATCAGCGCTGCGCGGATCGTCGCCGAGGATCGGCAGCGGCTGATCGTTGAGTAGTTGGCGGATCGGCGCCAGATCAACCTGCTGCCGGCGAATCCGGCCCTCCGGTGCGGCATTGCCGACGATCCGTCCCTCGGTGTCGAGCAGATACACCTCGACACTCGGGTTGACCAGCATCAGTTGGCTGAACAACGCGCGCACGGCACCGGGCATCAGGCCGTTGCTGTCCATCAGCACCGTGTCGTGGGCGATGTGTTGCGCCAGATCCCGCGACAGCCCCTGCACCACTTCCAGTTCATGCATCTTGCTGGAGCGCACCTGCAACCATGCCGACGTGCCGCAGCACACCAGCAGCAACACGGCGAATACCACGGACAGGCGCTGCGTCAGGGTCAGTTTCATGGCTGCTCGGTACCGAATTTATAACCGCGGCCCCACACGGTGAGGATGCGAGAGGGCTGGGCCGGGTCTTTTTCGATCTTCGCCCGCAGGCGATTGATGTGGGTGTTGACCGTGTGTTCGTAGCCCTCGTGGCTGTAACCCCAGACAGCGTTGAGCAGGTCCATGCGCGAAAACACTTTGCCCGGTTGCCGGGCGAAGAAATACAGCAGGTCAAACTCCCGTGGCGTGAGATCGAGGCGCTGCCCCTCGAGACTGACATCGCGGGTGATCGGGTCGATGGTCAGCCCATCCAGGCTGAGGCTACCGGCGTCCATCTTCAGATTGCGCGCCATCGCGTCGACGCGGCGCAGCAAGGCTTTGACCCGCGCCACCAGTTCGAGCATCGAAAACGGCTTGGCGAGGTAATCGTCGGCGCCCAGCTCCAGGCCAAGAATGCGGTGCAATTCACTGGAGCGAGCGCTGGTGATGATGATCGGTGTGTAGCGGGCCATCGCGCGGGCGCGGCGGCATATTTCCAGACCGTCGACCCCCGGCAGCATCAGGTCGAGGATCAGTGCATCCCAGTGACCTTGTTGTAGCAGGCGCATGCCCTCGTCGCCGTCGGCGCTGTGGGTTACCTCAAATTGTTCATCGCGAAGATGCAGGCAAATGAGGTCGGCGATGTGCAGGTCGTCCTCGACCACGAGAACGCGTTTGGTCTGTTCCATGAAGCTCAATCCTTCGGCGCGATAAGGCGCATTGTGCGGGTTTTCCTCGGGGCGAGTTATCACGAATTCGTTAACTTCCCGTGAGGATTTGGCGATCAAACCAAGCCTAGGCTGTGTTCCAGAAAGGGCATCTGGAATTTCGGGAGACGACCATGTTTTCAAGGCGACAGATTCTGTTAGCGGGCGGCGGGCTAGGGGTTGCAGCCTTGGTCGCGGGTGTATTGCCAAAATTGTCGACCAGCACGGCGCTGGTCAGTGAGGCGCGGGCCGACGAGGCGTTCGAAGTGACTCACAGCGACAGTCAATGGCACTCGATCCTCAGCGACGAGCAGTATCAGATCCTGCGCGAGGAAGGCACCGAACGGGCCTACACCAGCGCGCTCAACAACGAACATCGCACCGGCACTTTTGCCTGTGCCGGCTGTGCTCTGGCGCTGTTTTCCTCGGCGACCAAATTCGACAGCCGTACTGGCTGGCCGAGTTTCTGGGCGCCGCTGGAACATGCAGTGGCCACGCGTCAGGACCGCTCGTTCGGCATGTCCCGCGACGAGGTTCACTGTCGCCGCTGCGGCGGCCATCTGGGCCATGTTTTCGATGACGGGCCCAAGCCTACCGGCCTGCGTTACTGCATGAATGGCCTGGCGATGACCTTCAAAGCCGTGGCGGCTTGAGTCATGACCCGCTCGCGATCTTCACTTCACACAGGACGAATTTATGTGGCTCTTGGTTCTCGCTTATCTCGGTGGTGTGCTGACGATCGTCAGCCCGTGCATCCTGCCGGTTCTGCCTTTTGTCTTCGCTCGCACCGGGCAGCCGTTTATCAAGAGTGGCTTGCCGCTGCTGGCGGGGATGGCGCTGACCTTTGCGCTCGTCGCCTCGTTGGCGGCGGTGGGCGGCGGTTGGGTGGTGCAAGTCAATCAGTACGGGCGCTGGCTCGCGTTGCTGTTCGTTGCGTTGTTCGGGCTGACCTTGCTGCTGCCGCGTGTGGCCGAGCGCCTGACCCGGCCACTGGTGTCGGCCGGCAGTCGTCTGTCGGAGGCCGCCGGGCAGGACAATCGCCCGCGTCCCGGCGCTTCGTTTCTGATCGGGGTCGCCACGGGGCTGCTCTGGGCACCTTGCGCGGGGCCGGTTCTGGGGCTGATTCTGACGGGCGCCGCGCTGCAGGGGGCAAGCATCGCCACCACGCTGTTGTTGCTCGCCTACGCGGCAGGTGCCGCCACTTCGCTGGCGGCGGCGTTGCTGCTCGGCGCTAAGGTCTTTGCGCTGATGAAGCGCTCGATTGGCACCGGTGAGTGGATTCGACGTGGCCTCGGCGCGTTGATGTTGGCCGGCGTAGCGGCCATTGCACTGGGGCTCGATACCGGGATTCTCGCTCGGTTATCGACGGCGTCTACCGGTGGGCTGGAACAGACATTGGTCGGCAAGCTTTCGGGCAAATCCGCTAATACAAACGGCACGATGATGGCGCAGATTCCGCCGGCGGATGACTCGGCCAACGGCAGCATGATGGCTGCGGGCGGCGCGATGAAAATGGCCGCGAAAGCACCGGGCGCGTTGCCGGTCGAAGGGCAGTTGCCGCCGCTCGATGGTGCTGTGCAATGGCTGAACTCTCCACCGCTGGATGCCCAGGCGTTGAAGGGCAAAGTGGTGCTGGTGGATTTCTGGACCTACTCCTGCATCAACTGCCTGCGCACCCTGCCGTACGTCAAAGCCTGGGCCGAGAAGTACCGTGATCAGGGCCTCGTGGTGATCGGTGTACACGCGCCGGAATTCGCTTTCGAGCGTGACGTCGGCAACGTCACCAAAGCCATGAAAGAACTCGGTATCAACTACCCGGTAGCGATCGACAACGATTACAGGATCTGGCGAGCCTTCAACAACGAGTACTGGCCGGCGCATTACTTTGCCGACGCTCAGGGACGCATTCGTTACCACCATTTTGGCGAAGGCGACTACGCCGAGTCGGAGCGCGTCATCCAGCAATTGTTGCGTGAAGCCGGTGCGAAAACCGTTGCGGACGGTTTGATCAATGCCGACGCGAAGGGCGTGCAACTGGCCCCGGACATGCGCGAAGCGCAATCACCGGAAACCTATGTCGGCTACCAGCGTGCGGAACATTTCGTACCGGATACCAGCCTGGTGCCTGACAAGGTTGCGGCTTACACCCCACCGGCGAATCTCGCGTTGAATGACTGGAGCCTTGGTGGCCAATGGAACGTCGGTGCCGAGCGCGCGACGGCCAGTGCCCCGGCGAGCCGCATCGTTTATCGCTTCCATGCCCGTGACCTGCATTTGGTCCTGGGGCCGGGCGCGGAGGGCAAACCGGTGCGCTTCAAAGTGTTGATCGACGGCCAGGTGCCGGCGGATGCCCATGGCGTCGACGTTGCCCCTGACGGCACGGGCCGCGTCACCGAACAACGCCTGTATCAGTTGGTGCGACAGACCGACGCTGTGCAGGATCGAACCTTCAGCATCGAGTTTCTTGACCCGGGCGTGTCGGCCTACGCCTTTACCTTCGGCTAATCAGGAGTCATTGCAATGAAAATCACATGGCGTCGTATGTTGTTGGGAGTCGCGGTGGCAGGCGTGATCGGCGAGGTTTCAGCGTTCTCCCTGGGAGGAGAAGACGCGGTGGTCATTCCACCGCCCACCCTCGACGAAGTCACTCAGGCGCACAGCGAAACGGCGGTATTTGCCGGCGGCTGTTTCTGGGGTGTGCAGGGTGTTTTTCAGCACGTCAAAGGCGTGCAGAAAGCCGTCTCCGGTTACGCTGGCGGCGCGGCGAATACGGCGGAATATGAACGTGTCAGCGAGGGCGATACGGGCCATGCCGAGTCGGTGCAAGTTACCTTCGATCCGGCGCAGGTCAGTTACGGCAGCCTGCTGCAGATCTACTTTTCGGTGGCGCATAACCCCACCGAACTTAATCGGCAGGGTCCTGACAGCGGCACGCAATATCGCTCTGCGCTGTTCCCGGTCAACGCCGATCAGCAGAAGGTCGCGCAGGCCTACATCGCGCAACTCGATGCGGCGCATGCGTTCAACAAACCCATCGTCACCCAGCTGGAAAACTACAACGGCTTTTACCCGGCGGAGGACGATCACCAGGATTTCCTGACCGAGCACCCGAGCTATCCCTATATCGTGATTAACGACATGCCGAAGGTGGCGAATCTGAAGCAGGTGTTTGCCCAGCGTTATCAGGAAAAACCGGTGCTGGTGAAAAGCGGCTCCTGAATCATCGGGCGCCCAATGGCGGGCGATGAGCCTGAAGGGTGCGCAGCAAACGGTAATATTTCAGTGAGCGAGCGCTGATCAGACCACTGATAAAGCCCGATGCTGCGGCTTTGAGCAACACCATATCCGGGGCGGCAGCCCGCTCTGGGTACACGTCATCCTGATAGCCGAAGTAGTAGTTCACTGCGAAAAAAAGCAGGAGCAGAATCAGCGCTTTCCAGGTGCCCGGGACGATCAACCCGGTTTCCGGATCATCAAGATTTATCCCCTTGTTGGGGAAAATCAGCCATGCCGACAGGGCGCCGAGTAACAAAGCAATGAGCCAGCCGCTGAGGGTCAGACCTGGGTCATTCGTCAGGTTCAACGACAACAGCGACCACGCCAATAACACCAGCGGGGTCGACAGCAGGGACAGCCGGCTTTCGTGTTGAGGTTTGAGGGTCTTGAGGCCGAAATACAGCAGAACCAGAAAAACGGCATAAACCCACAAGGGAGTATTTTGAAGAGTGACGAGCATCGCACAGCGTCCATGCTGGAAAGAGAAGGCAGATCATATCCGTTGCCAGGGTGGACGCCGCTTATTTTAATCGCGGCCGCTCCATGGCAATCACTGACGTCTCGAAACCCAAGCGGGCAAAAAAGGCCTCGGCACCCTCCCGACCGGCGCGCAATACCCAAGTGATGTCGGGGTTATCGCCCATGACATGCTCGACCAGTTTGCGGCCAATGCCTGCGTGTCGGTACTGGTCGTCAACCACGACCATCGACAGGTAACCGTTGGACAAGCCGTCGGTGATGCCCCGGGCGAAGCCAACGATCCGGGCGCCGCGCAGGGCAACCGCCGTGCGTTGAGAGTTGTTGATCAGTTGCATGAAGTGTTCGCTGGAGCCGGTGCGGTGACCCCAGCCATGTTGCCCGAGGAACAGCCGTACCGACTCCACCTCGTCAGGGCGCAGGTCGCGTACGCTCAGATTGTCGTTCATCAATGGTTCGACTCCTTGTCAGCAGTTGTTCGAGACTGGCCTATCCCTTGATGTCAGGATCTGCCCCAGGTCTGCATCGCGAATTCGACGAAGCGGCGCAGCTTCGGCAGGCGATAGCGATCCGGGGCGTACAGCAAATGCAGGGGACGGCTGGGAGGTTGGTAGTCGGCAACCACGGTCACCAGTTTGCCCTCGCGCAAATCCTGTTCCACCAGTGCATCGGGCAACATCACGATGCCCATGCCGGTGCGTGCAGCCTGATGCAACCCGGCTGACGTATTCATCAGCATTGGCCCGCTGACGTCGACGAGAATTTCTCCGTCCGGGCCGCTGAGGCGCCAGCGCTTTTCCACCGATTGCCAATCGTCGCCAGCAGGATAGGCGAACGACAGGCAGTCGTGTTGTTGCAGGTCCTCAGGGGTTTTCGGCATACCACGGCGGGCCACGTATTCCGGGGAGGCGCACACGGTCAGGGTGTAATCGATCAAGGGACGGGCGATCAGGTTCGACTCCTCGAAATGACCCAGCCGAAACGCTACGTCGAGGCCGCTTTCCAGCAGGTCCGGACGGCTGTTGGTCAGTACCACATCCATCTTCACCTGCGGATATTGCAGGGAAAAATCGCTCAACGCCGGCGCCAGGCGTTCAACACCAAAGGTCAGCGGCGCGGTGATGCGCAGCAGGCCGCGGGGTTCATCGAGTGCTTGTTCGGCCAGGCGTTCGGAGTCGGCCACCAGCCCCAGGACATCCAGGCAACGCTGGTAGTAGACGCTGCCGAATTCAGTCAGGCGCTGCCGTCGGGTGGTGCGTTGCAGCAGTTGCACTCCGAGCCGGTGCTCCAGCGCCCGTAGATGATTGCCGACCATCGTCGTCGACATGTCGCACTGCAGCGCCGCCGCCGTCATGCTCCCGGCTTCGACGACTTTGACGTACACGCTCATCGACTGGAACAGGTCCATTATCAAGCCCTGCTTTTAAATGAATGAAGTTGTAGCGAGTTTATCCAGTTCTGGTGGCTAACCATACTGACATCACACCGACCTTCCTGGAGTTTGAAGTCATGACCGCCGCCCTGATGAACACCTACCAACCGCTGGCCCTGAGTTTCACCAGAGGCCTGGGTACTCGCCTGTGGGATCAGGCCGGTCGCGAGTATCTGGATGCGGTTGCCGGGGTAGCGGTGACCAATGTTGGCCACTCGCACCCGCGTATCGTTGCGGCTATCAGCGAGCAGGCGGGATTGCTGCTGCACACCTCCAATCTGTACAGCATCGACTGGCAGCAACAGCTGGCAAAGCGGCTGACCGCGTTGTCGGGGATGCAGCGAGCGTTCTTCAATAACTCCGGTGCCGAGGCCAACGAGACCGCGCTTAAACTGGCGCGGTTGTACGGGTGGCGCAAAGGCATCGAACAGCCGCTGGTGGTGGTCATGGCCAACGCTTTCCATGGCCGTACCCTCGGCACATTGTCCGCCAGCGATGGCCCGGCGGTGCGGCTGGGCTTCAATGAATTACCGGGAGATTTCATCAAGGTCCCGTTCGGTGATCTCGCTGCGCTGGAGCAACTGCAGCGTCAACACGGCGAGCGCATCGTGGCGATTCTGGTCGAGCCGATTCAAGGCGAAAGCGGTGTGCAACTGGCGCCTGCCGGCTATTTGAAAGCGCTTCGTGGATTATGTGATCGCCACGCCTGGCTGCTGATGCTTGATGAGATCCAGACCGGCATCGGCCGCACGGGTCAGTGGTTTGCGTTTCAGCACGAAGGCATCGTTCCCGACGTCATGACCTTGGCGAAGGGGTTGGGCAACGGCGTGCCGATCGGTGCTTGCCTGGCGCGGGGCAGGGCGGCAGATCTGTTCACGCCTGGCAGCCAT
Source organism: Pseudomonas sp. PB103 (assembly GCF_009764635.1). Taxonomy (NCBI): domain Bacteria; kingdom Pseudomonadati; phylum Pseudomonadota; class Gammaproteobacteria; order Pseudomonadales; family Pseudomonadaceae; genus Pseudomonas; species Pseudomonas sp. PB103. The sequence goes on from NZ_RWIL01000010.1 coordinate 27,967, forward strand.
GGCAGCACATTCGGCGGCAATCCGCTGGCCTGCCGGGTCGCTTGCACAGTGCTGGATATCATCGAGGAACAAGGGCTGCTGGACAACGCACGAGTTCAGGGCGAGCGCCTGTTGACCCGCCTGCGCGCAGAGTTGGCGGACAACCCCAATGTGCTGACGATTCGCGGGCAGGGTTTGATGATCGGTATCGAGTTGAAACAACCGGTGCGCGATCTGACGCTGATCGCCGCGCGCGACCACGGGCTGCTGATCAACGTCACGCGAGGCAAGACGATACGGCTGCTGCCACCGCTGACGATTGATGAGCGTGAGGTGGAGATGATTGTCAGAGGTGTGGGGCGGGCGTTGTCTGCGAACTGACGCGCAACTGAAACCCCTGTAGGAGTGAGCCTGCTCGCGATAGCGGTGTATCAGGCGCTATTCATTTTGAATGGTCTACCGCAATCGCGAGCAGGCTCACTCTTACATTGGAAAGGTGCGCGTCAGTCCGGATAATCCGCCAGATCCGGCGCCAGCATTCGCGTCTTCGCCGCCCCGTTCGAATTGTGCTGAATGATTTCCCGCGGCTGCCCCTGCTCATTGAAAAACACCTGACCGATCCCCGCCGAATTCCACAACCGTTCACCCGCTTCTGCGTGTTCCGGGGTGTACGGCACGATGCGCATCAGCCTGCGTTTGGTAAACCAGTTCAGCGGTGAACGCGGTGAGTAGAGCCAGCGGTTGAGGCGGTCGAACCATTCCAGCAGGGTTTTCGGGAATTCATTCTTGATGCCACTGCTGGTGATCTGCCAGATGCGCGGACCGGCCTTGCGGTGGCGGATCAGCACTTCATAGACGAAGGAATAATGCACGTCGCCGGACAGCACCACGTAATTTCCCGGTGTGCGCGAATGGCGGAAAATATTCAGGATCACCTGTGCCGCGCCGCGATGGGCCATCCAGTTTTCCGCATCGACCAGCAATGGATAACCGCACCAACTGAAGACTTTCTGCACCGTCTCGATCAGTTTCACACCGAAGATCGGCGCCGGTGAAACGATGATCGCCGAGGGATGATCGAGCAGTTCCTGTTGCAGTTCGCTCAAGGCCTCCCAGTCGAGCAGACCGGACGGTTGCTTGAGCGCCATTTCGCTGCGCCAGCGGCGGGTGCGGGTGTCGATGACCACCAGCGCCGGACGGGTGGGCAGTACGAAATGCCAATGTTGAAAGCGCAGCAGGTCGTCGATCAGTTCGTCCTGCACCGGGCTGTCGAGGTATTGATCATCACCGCTGGCGCTCAAGCCAAGGGTTTTCTCCAGCAGATCCTTGAAGGCATCCGGGTTATTGCCCCAGCCCTGACACAACATATAAGCGATCAAGGCGTTGCCGATGATGCGTTTGGAGAACGGATGGCCGTAGGCCGTTTCCTCCCATTGCGCGGAAAGATTCCAGTCGTCGGTGATGTCGTGATCGTCAAAAATCATCAGGCTCGGCAGATGCGCCAATGCCCGGGCGACGTTGCCCAGACCTGCCTTGAAACCGTCGATCCGCGTCTGTTCCAGGGCGTAGCGCTCGAGCCGTTCGGGCGTCAGCGTCGGCGCCGTTGGCTCGACCAACGTCCATGCGGTCGGTGCCCATACCAGCAAGTACATCGCCATGACTTCGGCGAACGTCACCAGGTGATTGTCAGCGCTGCTGCTGGTGAAAATCGGCTTACGGGCGCCGCCGAAAAATCGCTCGCGCAATGTCTCGTTGCTCTCCAGCGCCGGTAACAAATCCGCACGGTGGTAATAGCTGGCCGGGTGGTCGTAAAGCTTGGCGCTGTCACTGACCACGGCGCCTTCGAGGTGTTCGTCGAACAGGCCCAAACGCTCGATCAAGGCATGAATCGCCCGCAGCATCGGACCGGCAACGTCATCGGCATACACCTGATCGCCACTCATCATCAGCAGGGCGGGGCGCTCATGCGGTTCGGTTTCGGCGGCCAACAGTTGATCGACGCAGAGCAAACCGTCCGCCGCCGGGTGATGCGGTTTGCGGCAGGAGCCGTGCAGCAGTTGATCAATGCGCGAACGCAGGACGAAGTTCGGGCACTTCGCATCGCTATACAGCAGATGCGGCGCCCATTCGGCGATGCCCATCGCGCCGTCAATCAGCAGGTCATAGTCGATACATGTGTCGAAGGGCAGGGCGCCCTCAAGGGGGACGTCGATGAGATGGACAAATGCATGACGGCCTACAGGAACCACCGTGCATTTCTCGCCATCGAGAGGAATGTCTCCTACACCGTGCAGACGCAAGACCAGTGACAACGGGCGCGTGCCGACCAGCCACATGACCAGTCGAGTCGGCTCCAGGCGGCGCAGCAGCGGGCCGGCCAAAACCGGTGGCAGCAAGGAAGGATCAGCTAAAAGTCGGGACATCGGTGGGCAAGGCTCAAGGCGCACAGCCGGCGATGATAGCGCAGCCGGCGCCTGCAACCCTTAAGCGAGGCTTAAGATTCAGCCTTCTTCAGCTTCAGATCGAGCAATCGCCATTCAGTATTTTCTGCCCTGCTGCCCGCCACGGGCTGGACGGTGCAGGTGTAGCGATAGCTCACATCGTCGCCGAGCATATTGCGGGCGCTGACGTTATTGCTGATGGTGTAGATCTGATCCTTGAAGCGCTGGTTTTTGTTGGTGATTTGCGGAGCAACGACCGTCGTGGCCGGGAAACGCATTGCACCGTGCAGGAAGGGCGCGCACATCACCGCCGCCATCATGGACTTATCAGCCTCCGGGTCCTTGCCGAGCATTTTGCGCAGGGCGACGAAGTCCTGGCCAAGCGCATCCGTAATCGGCTTCTCGAACACCGTGCTGGTCAGGCGACTGCTGTAATTCGGCAGCAGCGCGGATTCGGGTGGCGAAGACTCATTCTGCGGTTTGCCGGCAACAAAGGCCGGAAAGTTGTCCAGCGCAGGTGCAGGTGCAGGTGCAGGTGCAGGTGCAGGTGCAGGTGCGGGTGCGGGTGCGGGTGGCGCGACAGCAACAGGGGTCGGCGCGGGAACAGGCTCAGGCTTCGGCGCAACAGGCGCGACCTCTTGAGTCACCGTCTCTTGTACCTGTTTTTTTGCAGTTTTAAGCTCCGGCGTGAACAGCGCCAGCGAGATGGAGAACACCACGACACCGACAATAAAACCCGCCCCCGCGCCGAGAACGTTGCCGAAAAACAGATTCCAGTTGCCGCGGTTCTTCACCACCCAGCGCCACATTAAACCCCATGTCGCCAGAAATGCGAGTAGACACAGAAACGCCATTCGATCCTTTCCTTAACCTGCAAAAATCCTGAGGCAGCGCGTATTGATCAGTCGCGCTGAAGATGGACGGCAAGATAACAAAATAGTAGCGTCGCGCCACTCTCTTCATCGGTGCCAAACGGTGGGCAATAGCGATGAAGGACAGGATTTTTCTTCAACCAGAGGATGGACAGATGATCGACTTCAACAACAAGGGTTTCTTCAAACTCAAGCAGAACGACGAATACGCCGAGCGCGTCAGCGCCCTGTTGCTGGAAGGGGAAGAGGTGATCGACTCTTATAAGGCCATGCGCGATGGCGTGGTGTTTACCAACAAACGCATCATCGCCGTCAACGTCCAGGGCATTACGGGCAGCAAGAAGGATTTCACTTCGCTGCCGTACAAGAACATCGTCGCCTACTCCGTGGAAACGTCAGGGACGTTTGATCTGGACTCGGAGCTGGAGATTTACTTTTCGTCGCTGGGCAAGGTGAAGTTCGAATTCACCGGGAAGACGTCGATGGTGGAGATTTCCAAGTACATCTCCAAACATCTGCTGTAAGAGCGCGCGGCGCGCTCAATCAAAGAATGTCCTTCAGATAAACCTTGAGCGCGAGGAGCGGCTGATCGAGCTGCTCCAGCGACTGCGCATGGTTGAAGTCCGCCGACAGCTTGTGCAACTCGCGCCCCAACGGTTTCTCGACACCGCCCAATGAATCCAGCGCCAGGCCGAGGCACTCATTCATCTTGAATTGAATGGTCTCGACATCACCCCGGCGCACCAACAACTCGAAAATGTCCCGCTGGTAGTCACCCATGACCATGTCATCGCGCAGGATCGGGCTCAGGCCCTCTTCCTCGTATGCGAGTTTCAGGGAGAAGAGGGCGACTGTTTCCAGTGACGTTTCCATGGTGTTGATCCTTGGGGTTTTCGTCGGTCGAGAAGCTGAAAGTCAAAAGATCGCAGCCTGCGGCAGCTCCTGCAGGGGCAAGGGCTTTATTGCAGGCGAAAAAAAAGGCCTTGCTAAGCAAGACCTTTCTTAATTTTGGTGCCCCGAGGGAGACTCGAACTCCCACTCCTTTCGAAAACGGATTTTGAATCCGCCGCGTCTACCAATTCCGCCATCAGGGCTCAATGGCGGCGAAGTATAGAGATGAGATTACCGTTGGTCAATCACGTTTCATGGTCTATTTTCGATATTTCCGCTAAACTTTCCGGCCCTGCTAGACGAACCCCATCATGCGTGTTGCTGACTTTACTTTCGAGCTCCCTGATTCGCTGATCGCCCGCCACCCTTTGGCCGAGCGTCGCGGTAGTCGCCTGCTGACCCTTGATGGGCCGAGCGGCGCCCTTGCACACCGTCAATTCACTGATTTGCTTGAGCATTTGCGCCCGGGCGATTTGATGGTGTTCAACAATACCCGGGTGATTCCGGCGCGGCTGTTCGGGCAGAAAGCGTCCGGCGGCAAGCTGGAAATCCTCGTCGAACGCGTGCTCGATTCGCACCGCGTGCTGGCCCATGTGCGCTCCAGCAAGTCGCCGAAGCCGGGTTCGAAGATCCTTATCGACGGTGGTGGCGAAGCTGAAATGATCGCGCGTCACGATGCGTTGTTCGAGCTGGCCTTCGCTGAAGAAGTGTTGCCTTTGCTCGACCGCGTCGGGCACATGCCGTTGCCTCCTTATATAGACCGCCCGGATGAAGGCTCGGATCGCGAGCGTTATCAGACCGTGTACGCCGAGCGTCTCGGCGCGGTGGCGGCGCCGACGGCGGGGCTGCATTTCGATCAGTCGCTGATGGAGGCGATTGCCGCCAAGGGCGTCGAGACTGCATTCGTCACGCTGCACGTGGGCGCGGGGACGTTCCAGCCTGTGCGCGTCGAGAAACTTGAAGATCACCATATGCACACCGAGTGGCTGGAAGTCGGCCAGGACGTGGTCGACGCAGTCGCTGCGTGCCGTGCGCGCGGTGGTCGAGTGATTGCTGTCGGCACCACCAGCGTGCGTTCGCTGGAAAGTGCCGCGCGCGATGGCGTGCTCAAGCCGTTCAGTGGCGACACCGATATCTTTATCTTCCCGGGCCGGCCGTTCCATGTGGTCGATGCCCTGGTGACCAACTTTCATTTGCCGGAATCCACGCTGTTGATGCTGGTGTCGGCATTTGCCGGTTATCCCGAGACCATGGCCGCCTACAAGGCCGCCGTCGACAACGGTTACCGCTTTTTCAGCTACGGTGATGCGATGTTCATCACCCGTAATCCCGCACCTACTGCCCCTAAAGAAACCGGCCCAGAGGAAACAGAATGAGTCGCGAATGTCGCATGTCCTTTGAGCTCCTTGCCACCGATGGCAAGGCCCGTCGTGGTCGTCTGACCTTCCCGCGTGGCACCGTCGAGACCCCGGCGTTCATGCCGGTGGGCACCTACGGCACGGTCAAGGGCATGTTGCCACGCGACATCGTCGCCACTGGCGCAGAAATCATTCTGGGCAACACCTTCCACCTGTGGCTGCGCCCTGGCACCCAAGTGATCAAGGAACACGGCGACCTGCACGATTTCATGCAGTGGAAAGGCCCGATCCTCACCGACTCCGGTGGCTTCCAGGTATTCAGCCTCGGCGCAATGCGCAAGATCAAGGAGGAGGGTGTGACCTTCGCTTCTCCGGTCGACGGCGCCAAAGTGTTCATGGGCCCGGAAGAATCGATGCAGGTACAGCGCGATCTCGGCTCCGACATCGTGATGATCTTCGACGAATGCACGCCGTACCCGGCTGACGAAGACGTCGCGCGGATCTCCATGGAATTGTCGCTGCGCTGGGCTCAACGTTCGAAAAATGCCCACGGTGAAAACACCGCGGCGCTGTTCGGTATCGTTCAGGGCGGCATGCACCAGGATCTGCGCATGCGCTCGCTCGAAGGCCTCGACAAAATCGGCTTCGATGGCCTGGCCATTGGTGGTCTGTCGGTGGGCGAGCCGAAGCACGAGATGATCAAAGTATTGGATTATCTGCCGGGCATGATGCCGGCTGACAAACCTCGTTACCTTATGGGCGTTGGCAAACCGGAAGATCTGGTTGAGGGTGTGCGCCGCGGTGTGGACATGTTCGATTGCGTGATGCCAACCCGTAATGCCCGCAATGGGCATCTGTTCATTGATACCGGCGTGCTGAAGATCCGTAACGCGTTCCATCGCCATGATGAATCGCCGCTGGATCCGACCTGCGATTGCTATACCTGCCAGAACTTCTCTCGCGCTTATCTGCATCACCTGGACAAGTGCGGCGAAATGCTGGGAAGCATGCTCAATACCATCCATAACTTGCGCCATTATCAGGTGCTGATGGCTGGTTTGCGCGAGGCTATTCAACAGGGTACATTGGCCGCCTTTGTCGATGCCTTCTACGCCAAACGCGGGCTCCCCGTTCCGCCTTTGGACTGAGTTTTCTGACCCCAAGATTCAACATTTGCAACTGGAGTGCTAAATGAGCTTTTTTATCTCTAACGCCATGGCTGACGCAGCTGCACCGGCTGCTGCAGGCCCAATGGGCGGCGGCTTCGAGTGGATTTTCCTGGTCGGCTTCCTGGTCATCTTCTACCTGATGATCTGGCGTCCACAGGCCAAGCGCGCCAAAGAGCAGAAGAACCTGCTGAGCAGCCTTGCGAAGGGCGACGAAGTTGTGACCACTGGCGGCATCGCCGGCAAGATCACCAAAGTTGCCGATGACTTCGTGGTTCTGGAAGTTTCCGACACCGTGGAAATGAAGTTCCAGAAAGGCGCCATCGCCGCCACGCTGCCAAAAGGCACGCTGAAAGCGATCTAAGAGCAACAACTTCTACTCAATCGACGGGGCGCGCAAGGCGCCCCGCGTCATAACGGGCGGCGTGATGCTGAACAAATATCCTCTGTGGAAATACATTCTGATCCTGGCGGTGCTGGCGATCGGTCTGATTTATTCCGCTCCGAATCTATACCCTGATGACCCGGCCATTCAGGTCAGCGGTGCAAGCACTGCGCTGCAAGTCAATCAGGCTGATCTGGATCGTGTGAGCACTGCGCTCAAGGAGTCCGGGATCAACGTCAAGGCGGCCACGCTGGCGGCAAATGGCAAGGGCGGCCTGATCCGTCTGACCAAGGCTGAAGATCAGCTACCGGCCAAAGACGTTGTGCGCAAGGCGTTGGGTGATGACTACGTCGTCGCGTTGAACCTGGCACAGACCACCCCGCAATGGCTGCGCAATCTGGGCGCGCACCCGATGAAGCTGGGTCTGGACTTGTCCGGTGGTGTGCACTTCCTGCTGGAAGTGGACATGGACAAAGCCCTCGATGCACGCCTGAAAGTCTACGAAGGCGACGTCAAGAGCTTGCTGCGCAAAGAGAAGCTGCGCTATCGCAGCCTGCCGCAACTGGGCGGTGCCATTCAGCTGGGCTTCAGCGATGAAGATTCCCGCGAACAGGCCCGTGCACTGATCCGCAAGAACTTCAACGATTTCGACATTGTTCCGGCCGACCTCAACGGTCAACCGGTGCTGCGTCTGGCGATGACCCCGGCCAAGCTGGCGGAAATCCGTGAATACTCCATCAAGCAGAACTTGACCACGGTACGTAACCGCGTCAACGAGCTGGGTGTTGCCGAACCGATCGTTCAGCGTCAAGGCGCCAACCGCATTGTGGTTGAACTGCCGGGCGTGCAGGACACTGCCGAAGCCAAGCGTATTCTCGGCAAGACGGCCAACCTTGAGTTCCGTCTGGCTGCTGAGCCGGGTGCTTCGAAAGCCACCTCAGAGACTTTCGAGTTCCGTGAAGGCAATCGTCCCGCTGCGCAGATCGAACGTGGTCTGATCATCACCGGTGACCAGGTGACCGACGCCAAGGCCGGTTTCGGTGAGCACGGCACGCCTGAAGTGAATATCCGTCTGGATGGTCACGGTGGCGAGCTGATGAGCCGCGCGACCCGTTCGAACGTCGGTCGCAGCATGGCGGTGATTTTCATCGAACAGCGTCCGGTGACCACTTACACCAAGCAAGTGGTCGACGGTGTCGAGAAAGACGTCGCCGTTCAGACGTTCAAAGAAGAGAAGAAGATCATCAGCCTGGCGACCATTCAGTCGCCGCTGGGTGCTCAGTTCCGCATCACTGGCCTGAACGGTCAGGGTGAGTCGTCCGAGCTGGCGCTGCTGCTGCGTGCCGGTGGTCTGGCCGCGCCGATGTACTTCGCTGAAGAGCGCACAATCGGCCCGAGCCTGGGTGCTGACAACATCACCAAAGGTATCGATGCGTCGCTGTGGGGCATGTTGTTCGTGTCGCTGTTCATCATCGCCATCTACCGCTTCTTCGGCGTCATTGCCACTGTCGCACTGGCGGTGAACATGGTGCTGCTGCTGGCGTTGATGTCGCTGCTGGGTGCAACACTGACCCTGCCAGGTATCGCCGGTATCGTGCTGACCATGGGTATGGCGGTCGACGCCAACGTGCTGATCTTCTCGCGGATCCGTGAAGAGATCGCCGCCGGCATGACCGTGCAGCGTGCAATCAACGAAGGCTTCGGCCGGGCATTCACCGCGATTCTCGACGCCAACCTGACTACCTTGTTGGTCGGCGGGATTCTCTTTGCCATGGGCACCGGCCCGGTCAAAGGTTTCGCAGTGACCATGTCCCTCGGGATCTTTACCTCGATGTTCACGGCCATCATGGTGACCCGCGCAATGGTCAACCTGATCTTTGGCGGACGTGACTTCAAGAAGTTGTGGATTTAAGGGGCTGCCATGTTACGTACAATCAACTTCATGGGCGTTCGCAACGTTGCGTTCGGCGTCACAGTGTTACTCACGGTCATTGCCTTGTTCAGTGTTTTCCACAAGGGCATGAACTGGGGTCTGGACTTCACCGGCGGTACGCTCATTGAGCTGACCTACGAGCGTCCGGCCGATGTCACCAAAGTGCGTGAGGAGCTGGTGACTTCCGGTTACCACGAGGCCATCGTGCAGAGCTTCGGTGCAACCACCGATTTGCTGGTGCGCATGCCGGGTGAAGATCCGCAACTGGGTCACCAGGTCGCGCAAGCGCTGCAGAAGCTCGGCGGTGACAACCCGGCGACAGTCAAGCGCGTAGAGTTCGTTGGCCCGCAGGTCGGCGAAGAGCTGCGCGACCAGGGCGGCCTCGGCATGTTGCTGGCGCTCGGCGGCATCCTGATCTACCTGGCTTTCCGCTTTCAGTGGAAGTTTGCGGTCGGCGCCATCGTTTCGCTGATTCACGACGTGATCGTGACCGTAGGTATCCTGTCGTACTTCCAGATCACTTTCGATCTGACGGTGCTGGCGGCAGTGCTGGCGATCATCGGTTACTCGCTGAACGACACCATCGTGGTATTCGACCGGGTTCGTGAGAACTTCCGCGTGCTGCGCAAGGCAACGCTGATCGAGAACATCAACATCTCGACAACGCAGACCCTGCTGCGGACCATGGCGACGTCGATTTCGACCTTGCTGGCGATCGCGGCGCTGCTGTTCTTTGGCGGGGACAACCTGTTCGGCTTCTCGATCGCGCTGTTCATCGGTGTATTGGCGGGTACTTACTCGTCGATCTACATCGCCAACGTGGTGCTGATCTGGCTGAACCTGACCACCGAGGATCTGATTCCTCCGGCCAACACCGAGAAAGAAGTCGACGACCGTCCATAACGGTCATCGTTTTCCCGGCTGTCAGCCCAAGAAAGGCGCGAGTTGAACTCGCGCCTTTTTTTATGCTCCAAGGCTGGGAGAAGCGCGGGCGTGTCCCGCATGTGATGGTCAGGAGGTTCATGTGAACAAGTCGTTGCTGGTTGGTGCGGTATTGGGTGCTGTCGGTGTGACTGCCGGGGGTGCTGTTGCCACCTACAGCCTGGTTAAAAGCGGCCCTGAGTATGCGCAAGTGTTGGCCGTTGAACCGGTTAAAACACAGATCAAGACGCCACGTGAAGTGTGCAAGGATGTAGCTGTGACCCGCCAGGCGCCGGTCAAGGATCAGCACCAGATTCTCGGCACCGCCATTGGTGCGGTAGCCGGTGGTTTGCTGGGTAACCAGGTCGGCGGCGGTACCGGCAAGAAAATTGCCACAGTCGCTGGTGCAGTCGGTGGCGGTTATGCCGGTAACAAAGTGCAGGAAGGCATGCAGAATCGCGACACCTACACCACCACCCAGACTCGCTGTAACACCGTGAATGACATCAGCGACAAGGTCGTTGGTTATGACGTGCGTTATTCGCTCGATGGCAAGGAAGGCAAGGTGCGCATGGATCGTGATCCGGGCAACCAGATTCCGGTCGACAAGGAAGGTAAGTTGATCCTGTCGCAGAATGAGCCGGGTCAATAAAGACCGACTGTTTTAACAAGAAGCACCCTGCGGGGTGCTTTTTTGTACCCGCATGAAACCTATTCCCAATGTAGGAGCTGCCGAAGGCTGCGATCTTTTGATCTTTGTCTTT
>NZ_RWIL01000113.1:0-92918 GCF_009764635.1 Pseudomonas sp. PB103
AGGCTGCGATCTTTTGATCTTGATCTTAAAACAAGATCAAAAGATCGCAGCCTGCGGCAGCTCCTACATTTATTGTGTACGGCCGCTACCACTGGCGTTTGTCAGGGCGGGCGAGGCCGAGTTTTTCGATGCGGTAGCGCAGCATGTCGCGGCTCAGGCCCAGCAGGCGCGCGGATTTGGTGACGTTCCAGTCGGTCTTGTCGAGCATCTTGCGCACCATGTCGCGCTCGACTTCCGGCAGGTTCATCGATTCGGTATTGCTCGCCGGCCGTGGTTCGTAGTGCACCGGCGCTTCATGAATATGCAACGGCGGTTCGTCGACCAAGCTCATGCACACATTCAACTGATGCGCGGCAATCGTGTCACTCGGCGCCAGCAGCACCGTTTGCTCAAGCATGTTGCGCAGTTCGCGCACATTCCCCGGCCAGGTGTAACTGAGCAGCAACTCCTCGGCCTGCTGGCTGAAATGCAGATTCGGCTTGCCGTAACGCTTGCCATGGCTCGCCAGAAAATGCCGCGCCAACAGCAAAATATCCTCGCCCCGAGCATGCAGGCGCGGCACCTTGATCGAAATGATCCGCAGCCGGAAAAACAGATCGCGACGAAATTTGCCTTGCTGCACCATCTGCTCAAGGTTGCAGTTGGTCGCGCTGATCACCCGCAGATTGACCTTGCGCTCCTTCACCGAGCCGACCCGGCGAATGGTGCGATCCTCCAGCAACTTCAAAATCTTCGCCTGCAACAGCAGGTCCATCTCGCCAATCTCATCGAGAAACAGCGTGCCGCCATCCGCCGCTTCTACCAGTCCGACCCGGCGATCCTTGGCGTCGGTAAACGCACCCTTCTCATGGCCGAACAGCTCCGACTCGACCAGATTCGACGGAATCGACGCACAGTTGAATTCAATAAACGGACCTTTGCTGCGCGAACCGTCGAAGTGCAGCGCCCGGACCACCAGTTCTTTACCGGTGCCGGTCTCGCCTTCGACCAAAACCGGCGGCAGATCGGTGTTGGCCATGCGCCGCTCGGCGTCAAGCAACTGGCCGATGGTGTTCTTCAAATACTGCATCGGCGCCGAGTCGCCAATCAGCGCCTGCACCCCGGATTTCTGCGCCTCGCGCTCTTGATAGAAGGACAGCGTGCGCTCCATCCGTTCAGTCGCCAGCGCCTTGTCCAGCAGCAGTTTGAGTTCCTGCAACGCGACCGGTTTGGTCACGTAATGAAAGGCGCCCTCTTTCATCGCCACCACGGCATCTTCGACGTTGCCGTAACCGGTCATCATGATCACTTTGAGATCCGGCGCGCTGATGCGCAGCTTCTGGATCAGGTCGTGGCCACTCATGCCCGGCAGCGAGTTGTCGGTCAGCACGATGTCAGGCATGAAGCTGCCCAATTGCTCCAGCGCGTCTTCAGCCGAATGGCAGACCGTCACCTCGAAGTCCTTGCGCTCCAGGTAGGTCTGAATATTTTCGGCCAGCAGTTCGTCATCCTCGACCAGCAGAATGCTGTGTTCCATATTCCCCTCCCGATGCCACTTTGAAGTTGAGACTGACGCGGGTTCCTTCCTGCTCTTTGCTGGTCAAGACGACCGAGCCCTGAAAACGCTCCATGATTCTTTTGACCAACGCCAGGCCAACCCCGAGGCCGCCCTGTTTGGTGGTGAAAAAAGGTTTGAACACCAACAGTTGCTGCTGCGCGCTCATGCCCTTGCCGGAGTCGATCACTGTCATGCGCACCCTGTCCGGCTGCGGCGATTCGAATTCGACGGTGAGCACACCGCCCTTGGGCATGGCTTCCAGGGCGTTAGCAAACAGGCTATTGAGTATTTGCGTGAGCAGCACCTTTTGACTGACGACCGGCGCGCAGTTTTGCGGACTGAATCGCACTTCAACGCCGTTGCGCCGGATCAACGCATCAAACGCGCCGAGGGTGTCCTCGACGGCCATGCTCAGATCGACCGCTTCACCGTCGTCATTCATCGGTCGCAGCGATACCAGCAATTCGCGCACCCAGCGCGACATGCGATCGACCTGGCTGATGATGTCGCCGATATTGCGCTGCGCACCGGGGCTGGCGACTTCCTGGGCCAGTTCGGCGCTGGAGCGGATGGTCGCCAGTGGATTGCGCAAACTGTGCGCCACCGCCGAGGACATCTCGCCGAGGGCGACAAAGGTTTCGTTGCTGATCAGTTGTTGCTGCTGGCTCTGCAGCAGTTTTGCCGCGCGGCGGACGATCCAGAACAACGCCAGAAAAATCGCCGCGCCTCCAAAACAGGTCGCCGCCCAGATCGAGGCGAAACCACGATCAATGCGATCGACCAGATCCGACGGTTCCTTGTAGATCTCGACCATGGCGATGACTTTGCTTTTGTCGGCGTTGAACATCGGGATGTAGTTCTCGATGAACAGGTATTTCGGCTCGCGCAGCAATTGCTGCTCGGGTTTCTCATCGTCGATTTTGTGGTAGCTGGAGGACACCGCCACCTTCATCTCGAACGACTCGTCGAGTTCGTCGTCATCCGCGATGTGCACGCCGATCAGCTCGGCGTTGGTTGACCAGATCACCGTGCGATCCAGCGCATAAACCGTGGCCAGGAGAATGTCCGGCAGGTGTTCGACGTGATCGAGAAACTCGGTGCGCGCCGAGACGTGTGCGGCCGGGTCGACATCGGGATAGTTGTTGTCCTGGCGCGGGTCGAGCATCTCGCCCATGGTTCGCGCCGGGGTAATGCCAGCGTGGCGTATTTCCGCCGCGCCGATGGCCTGGACGAACTGTGCGGTCAGCAACGCATCGCGCTCGACGCTTTCGGTGACCACAAAGCGCGTGGAGATGTAACCGAGCCCCAGCGCCACGGCCGCAATGATGAAAAAACTCGCGAGCGAGAACCAGCGCAGCAGATTGAACTGCTCACGCCAGCCCTTGCCTGCGACCGAGGCGTTCGGTGCAGTGGTTTTTTGTGCTTCCAGTCGCTGCATGGGAGTGCCCTGGAGTGTTTGTATCGAAGCGCTTACAGCCATCAGTGTAGGTGGCTATGACCGCAACACACGGTTCAATGATGCTATTTCGCCGCTACTGCATACCACTCACCGCTGCGGCTGAATCGCCCGGTTTTACTGGCGTCAAAGCGCCGCCGGCCAAGGCTTTGGCGGACGGATGCTGACGCTCGGTTTCATCGCTGAGAAAGTCGATGATCGACTGCGCGGATGGCTCGTCGAGGCGCAGGTTGGGCATCGGGATTCGCTCGAATTGTTCATACAGTTGCAGCGCAATCGGGTCTTTTTCCGCGAGCAGGCGATCCGGTTCGCGGATCCAGCGATTCAGCCATTTGTTGTCACGGTTGCGGGTCACGCCGATCAGGTCGGGGCCGATGCTGCGCATGCCGATGCCCTGACCGTCCTGCGGGCCAAGGCTATGGCACGAGGCGCAGCGGGTGCGGAACAGTTCTTCGCCATTGCTCGGCGGGCGAATGTCCGGGGCGTTGGCGTAACTTTCCTCGATGCTCGGCTGCTTCCAGTTCTGCAAGGTGTTGGCCAGTTGGTCGGCGAGGATCCACGGGTTCTCGAACGGCGAGGCTTTCATCCAGCGCCCGGTGGTCTGGTTGCCGACGATCAGGCTGAGGTTGTGATCCTTGTTGCGGCCGTTGTCGACGCCTTCGATGAACAGCCCGAGTTTTTTGCGCAGGTCGGTGACGTCTTCGAATTCGCCAGTGAGAAACTTCCAGCCGGGGCCGACCTTGAAGCGTTGCGCGTAAGCCTTGAGCACTTCGGGGGTGTCGCTGAGCGGGTCGATGCTGATCGAGTAGAAGAAGATGTCCTGCCCAACCCGATCGCCGAGCAATTTCTGCACTTGGCGCAGGCGTGCGGTTTCCAGCGGGCAGGAGTCGCTGCAGGAAGTGAAGATGAAGTTGATCACCACCACTTTGTCTTTGATCAGGTCATCGAAGAAATGCACCTGCCGACCATCCTGATCGGTCAGCAGGGTGTTAGGGAAATAGTCGCCACCCCACGGGGTGGCGGATTCACTCACCGCTGGCGGCTCGCCGACGCTGGCCTGGTGCGCCAGCAGCACGCGGCTGCCGAGCACGCAGACCACCAGCAGCAGCACCAGGTGCATGCCCAGCGCGCGGGAGCGCGGGGTATGCAGCGGTTGGCTGTCACCGTGGCGACGGTTCATGGCTTGACCACCACTTGCGGGCCCATACCGTCACCGTTGCGGAAGGTTGGCAGCGCGGCGGAGTTGACGTAGCGCACACCGTCCCAGCTTGGCAGAGGCGTTGGCATCAGTTGCAGTTGCCCGGGTTTCTCCAGGTCCCAACGCAGCAGCATCGAGTTGTCTTCATGCTGAGTGTTGTGACAGTGCTCCATGTACGTCCCGGCGAACTCGCGGAAGTTGATCGCCATTTCGACGCTGTCCAGGCCATCGGCCTCGGAGCCGATGCGATAGACGTCCTTGCGCGCCCATTTTTCCCATTCCGGTGGTGCCTTGCCGCCGCGACTGAGGATGATGCCTTCCTCGAAGTGCACATGCACCGGATGGCTCCAGCCCTTGCCGCCGGCCTTGATGTTCCACACTTCCAGCGTGCCGAACCCGGTGACACCGGCATCGGTCGGGCCACTGGACAACTGGGTCGAGGCATTCAGGCGACGTGGGTCCATGTGGTAACCGAAACCGCCGTCAGTCTTGACCGTCCACGGTGCTTCATCGGTGCCGTCGGAACGGCCGAAGGTGAAGGTGCGGTGACGAGCCTTGGCCAGCAGCGCTTTGTCGGCGGCGTTGTCGCGGTGAATCTTCAGCGGAATCATCACCAGCCCTTCGGCCTTGCCCGGTTTGGCCGGTTCGTAGGCTGCCGGGTTCATTGCCAGATCCTGACCGGTGTAAGCCTTGACGTTGAGCTGCAAGACCTTGCCCACCGCCGGATCACCCTTGTCCCACTGCGGACCTTTGCTGGTCTGCTTGATCACCGGCAGGTATTTCTCCGAAAGCACGTCAGCCAGCGAGATCACTTCTTTCGGGCCTTTGCCGTCGTCCTGCGCCTGCAGGTTGAGGAAGAACAGCTTGTCGCCGGGCTTGATGCCGTTTTTCGAGAAGTTGACGATGATGTCGAAGCGCTCGGCGATGCCCTGGGTTGGCAGGATCGCGTTGTGGTTCTGTTTATCGCCGTCGGCGTCGAGGTCCATGCTGCCGTCGAACGGCACGCTGTGTTCCATGATGTTGCCGTCGTTGGCGATCATGTGGAACGGCACGCGGCTGTACGACAGACCGGAGTTTTTCGGCCCCTGGAGCTCGCCGCCGCTGCCTTTGATTTCACGCACCAGCGCCAGTTTGAAGTAGCGCGACACCGAACCGTTGAGGATGCGGAAGCGATAACTGCGTGCGCGCACGTCCAGCGTCGGTTTCCACTGCCAGTTGACCAGCACCTGATCGCCGATGAAGCCGTCGGTGTTGAACGGGTTGAACCACAACTGGCCCTCCTGATCCCAGGCCTTGTCGGCGAACACCAGGTTGACGTCGTAGTCGCGGTTGCCCCATGGCAAGGCGCTGCCGCTGGGCAGACGCAGGTTGACGCCGTCGTTGACCGACTCGTTGCCGCGATCCAGCGCGCTGTAGTAGTTCATCATCGCCGCGTTGCCCTTGTAGACGTTCTGCGCGGTGAAATCGAGCATGTGGTCGTGGAACCAGTGGGTGCTCATGGTCTCGCGCCAGTCGCCGCGGATCTTGATGGTGCCGTTATCACAGGTCTTCTTCGCGGGCGCCATGTCGTTGACCCACAAGGTTTCGCCCGGTGCGCACGGGAACGCGGCGCGCGGGTCTTCGGCCTTGGTGTTGATGCTGTCGTAACCGGCGAGCTGGATCGGCCAGCGATAGTCGTAGAACTGACCCGGGAAGAAGAACGCGTTGGCATAGCCGTCGCTTTCCGCTGGCGCGTGGCCGTTGTGCTCGTGGGTGCTGATGGTGTGCAGGCCAAAGCCGTGGTTGGCCGACGGATCGATCGGCAAGCCGTTGTAGTGACGCATCATCACCGGTTGGCCGTAACGCACCATCAACAGTTTCGGCGGCAGCGTGCCGTCGAAGGTCCATACCGAGTTGTGGTTTTGCGCCGGCATTGCCGGGTGAAAACGCGGGTCGACGCCCTTCGAGGTGCCGTCGGTCAGCGGTACACCGGCGACGTTGTGGTACAGGCCGCCGGGGCCGAACTCGCCCACCGCGTAATGGTGCATTTGCACGCTGTCACGCAGGCCACCGTTGAGGCGCGCGCCGGTCTGCACGGTTTTATACGCCACTTGTGGGTAGAACTCGTTCCAGCGCTGGTGCGCCCAGCCCTTTCCTGGTGGCCGCCCTTCAGCGGAGGAACCGATGTGGCGATTGAGGAACACCTCGATCTGCGCCTGCCACGGATTGCGGTCGACGACGTTGGAGAACTGGCTGGGGAATGGCGTCAGTCCGGGTTGGCGCAGGAACGCATCGAGGGCGCTGCCGGGGGGCGCGCTGCGGGCGACGTTGTTCGGGTCCTGCGCAGGGGCCGGGCCAATCGCGGCCGGTGGAAATGGCAGCGGCGCGGCCGGGGTGGTCGGGTCGAGTTTTTCCGGGCCGAACTCTTCAAACAGGGTCAACTGCTGGGTGAACGGCTGCGCGCCATAGAGCGGGCTGGGCTTGCCGTTGGTGGGGTAGTTGAAACTGGTCTGCACCGTTGGCGGCAGGATGTTTTCCGTGCGGGTCGAGTCGCGACTGCCTTTGACGCCGTCGGGCAAATCGAAGGAGTCTTCGTTGGCCTCGGGCAGGGTCAAGATATTATTCAGCGCCCCGGCACGATCGGCCGGTTCGTCGTAGAACGCCGACGGGTCGGAGGTTTCTGGCTGTCGTTCGTCATCGATGGGGCTGGCGCGAACGCTGGCCATCGTGCCGAGGGTCAACATCAGAAAGACGCTCAAAGGCGTCAGCAGGAAGGTGTTGCTTGGGTCACGCGTTGTTCTGTCCATCACCAGCCGCCTCATCAAGGAAGGGGTGATGGTGTTTTGCAACTAGTGCGCCAAGAAATTATTTCCAGTTGTAACAGGGACTTGAGGATGCTGTGGGTTCCCCCACTCCCCGGTGACCGGGGCTTGACACCCACTGGTGGGGGAAGTTCACAATTTTTCAGTTATACAAACCTCATGTAGGAGCTGCCGGAGGCTGCGATCTTTTGATCTCGGTTTTTAAGATCAAAAGATCGCAGCCTTCGGCAGCTCCTACAGGGCGGGATGTGTGGATCAGGGGACGAGTTGGAAGGCCAGGCGCACGGTGGTGCCCTCGCCTTCGCGGCTGTTGAGGGTCACGCCGCCGCCGAAGCGTTCCATGATGCGTTTGACCAGCACCAGGCCGACGCCGAGACCACCGGCCTTGGTGGTGAAAAATGGCCGGAACGCCATGGTGCGCTGCTCTTCGTTCATGCCTTTGCCGGTGTCGCTGAGCACCACGCTCACACCTCGGTCGTCGCTCGGCTCGAGAGTGACAGTCAACGTGCCGCCCTTGTCCATCGCCTCCAGTGCATTGGCCAGCAGGCTGTTGAGGACCTGCGTCAGTTGCACCGACTGGCTGAGCACCATCGGCGTGTGCTGCGGGTGGAACACCACTTTTACGCCGGCACGGGCGATCTGCTGTTCGAAGGCAACGAGGCTTTCGTGCAACGTCGCGACGAGGTTGACTGGCTCCGGATCATCGTTGAGCGGGCGCAGCGATTGCAGCAATTCGCGCACCCATTTCGACATGCGGTCGACCTGGCCGATGATGTCCTTGATGTTCTTTTCGGCAGGGCCGGCATCGAACTCCAGCGCCAGTTCGGCGCTGGAACGGATGGTCGCCAGTGGATTGCGCAAGCTATGCGCAACGGCTGAGGACATCTCGCCGAGCGCGACAAACGTTTCATTGGCGATCAGTTGTTTTTGCTGGGCCGCGAGCAGGATCGCCGCGCGCCGCACGATCCAGTACAGGCCCAGATAAATCAGTCCACCACCGAGCGCGGTGGCCAGCCAGATCAGCGTCAGCCCACGCTCCATGCGGGCGATCAGGTCCTTGGGTTCCTTGTAGATCTCGACCATCGCTGTGACGTTCTTGCCTTCGGCATCGAACAGCGGAATGTAGTTTTCGATAAAGATGTAGTCCGGCGGCGTGATGAATTTCTGTTCTTCACGGGCCTTGTCGACATCGTGGTAACTGGCGGACACGGGGATTTTTTCGTTGAAGGCCCGATCGAGGTCTTCGTCGGCATGAATGCTGGTGCCAATGAGCACGGGGTTTGTCGACCAGATCACCTGGCGGTCCGGCGCATAGATGTTGGCGAGAATCACGTCCGGCAAGTGTTCGATGTGATCGAGAAATTCACCGCGTGCATCGGCCCGGGCCTGCGGGCTGACGTCAGGAAAACTCTTGTCCTGGCGCGGGTCGAGCAATTCGCCCATGGTGCGCACGTTGGGAATGGAGACGTGGCGCACCTCGGCCGAAGCGATGGCCTGAATGAACTGCGCGGTGAGCAACGCATCACGCTGCACGCTTTCCTCGATGACAAACCGCGTCGACACCGTCCCCAGCGCGATGGCGACGGTACCGATCACCGCCATGCTGATCAGCGAAAACCAGCGCAGCAGGTTGAACGACTGCTTGCGCGAGCCCAACCGTAGGGTGCCCTCCTCGACGGGTAGCGATTTTGACTGAATATTCATGGTGGCGACTTCCCGATACGTCCCTATAGGGTTATAGCCCACGGGTGGGGGTTTGCCCGGATGCGGGGATATCGACCCGATGCTCTACCCCCACAAACACCAAAGAACCTTGTGGGAGCTGGCTTGCCAGCGATGGCGGTTTGTCTGTGCCGAGGATGTCGACTGATCCACCGTCATCGCTGGCAAGCCAGCTCCCACAGGGTTCTCGGTCGTTCACACATCTGGTGTTCACCGAAGAAACTTGTGGGAGCGAGCCTGCTCGCGAATGCGGTGGGTCAATCGACATCTTCGTTCCAGGAAATACGCCTTCGCGAGCAGGCTCGCTCCCACAGTTTTTTCATCCGACAGATGTTCAATGTCCTCCCCACCGTCCCCAATCCTGGGGAATGGCGCCCTTTCCCCGCTGAGCAAAAATCTCACTTTCATTCCCGTCAACCCCTCTACCTCGGCCCTCTCCCGCCCATCCACCGCACCTTGGCATGGAAGGTGTACAGGCCCTGTGCAACTGACCCAACCCCAAGGGGCAGGTACTTTGATAGAGGGATTAACTCATGCACCCTTTACTGTCCAAAACCGCGACCGTCCTGGTCGTGAGCGCCTTGGCCCAGGGCATTGCTCAGGCCGCTTTGTTTGCTGTTGACCCCGGTCCGTACGCTCCGGCCAACGGTGGTTTCGCCAGTTGGTATCAGGACACCCACGGTCGCACCCTGGACCTGTGCCTGTCCAAAGCACTCAGCTCGCGAGTACCCAGTGCACCCGGCGCGCCGTCGTACATGTGCTCGCTGCTGCCGACTCCCGGGGTGTTCGACGACGCGCAACCGATCGTCTTCCCGACCAATTTCCCTGACGAAGCGTTCTGGTTCACCGGTGAAACTACCCTCGTCGACGCGGCGCGCGGCATCGACCTGACCTACGTCAGCGCCATCGAAGCCGCCTTCGCCGCCGAAGAACCGGTCGAGGGCGATCAAGTCAGCTTCGCGCGCATCCGCATTCGCGTTGATGTGCCGACCGCTGGCACTTACGTCATCACCCACCCGTACGGCGTCGACGTGTTCAACATCGACACCCCCGGCCGCCGCGCGATCAACATGACCCGCGACATCGGCATCGGCACGCCGAAAACCTATGACGGCGCGCTCAAGGGGGACATCGGCCCGTTCCTGCGTAGCGTCAACGGCCCGTACACCGAGACCAACCCGGTGACCGGCGCCGCCGAGCAATTCGTCGGCGACCCGAACCTCAGCGAGGCGGTCACCGGCAGTCCGTTCAACACCAACTACGTGCGCATTGAAGGCCCCGGCGGGATCGACCTGCGTACGACGGCGTTTGCCGTCTCCGGCAAGTTGTCGACCGTTGTTCGACCTACACCCATGATCACCCAGCGCAGCACCTACTCGCGCAAAGCGGGGGCCAGCGCGCCGGTCGCACAGCAGGACGTGTTCGTCCTCGCACCGCCAGCCCCGGGCACCGTCGCCGTGACCAGTTTCACCCCGGTGCTGAACATGACCGAAGCCAACTCCACCGGTGCCTGGTACGCGCAATCGTCGGCCAACCCGACCGTGCCGAGCGTCCTGCAAGTGACCGCCGACAATCACCTGGCCATCGCCAGCAGCACGCCGACCACCCTGCCCATGACCCTGAGCGACCTGGTGGTGATCCAGAGCGCGCAATACAGCTTGAGCTCTGGACAACTGACCGTAGTGGCCTCGACCAGTGACGAAACCTCGCCACCGGTGCTCACCGCCACCTCCGGCAGCGGCGCCGCGATCGGTGCGCTGAGTGGCGACGGCGCGGTGAAAAGCCTCGCCACCGGAATCTCGCCGATACCGCCAGCCAAGGTCCGCGTGACGTCGTCCAACGGCGGCAGCGATACCGAAGAAGTGGTCATCGTGCAATGAACGCTCACATGCCCAGATCCGCATCAGGAGGCATCATGAACAAGTGGCCACGCTTTGCGCTCAACGCGCTCGGGCTCGCTCTCTCGCTGACCGGCAGTGCCTATGCGCAACTTGCCGCCGTCGACCCCGGCCCCTACACCTTCGCCACCGGGAAATTCCCGATGTGGTATCAGGACAGCAACAACCTGTCGATGGAACTGTGCCAGTCGCGCGCCGCCAGTTCGCGCGTCGGCGTCACCACGCCACCGGCCTACATGTGTACCCTGCTGCCGGAACCGGGCATTTTCGATGACAGCCTGCCGATGGTGTTCCCCGACAACTGGCCACCGGAAGCCTTCTGGTTCCTCGCCGAAACCACTATCCCCAACAACGGCGCCGGATTTGGCATGGACGCGTATGTCGCCGGGATCGAAGCGGCGTTCGCCTCGGAAAACCCGGCGGATGGCGATCAGCAAAGCTTTGCGCGGATCCGCATCCGGGTGAACGTGCCCGTGGCCGGCACCTACGTCATCACTCACCCGTATGGCGTGGAAACGGTCAACGTCACCACCCCTGGGCGGCGCGCGATCAACATCACCAAGGACATTGGCATCGGTGCGCCGGGCGATTTCAGCGGCACGCTCAACGGCGCCATCGGGCCGTTCCTGCGCAGCATCAACGGCCCCTACACCGAGGTGAACCCGGACACCGGCGGCGTCGAAACTTTCGTTGGCGATCCGAACCTCACCGAAGCGGTAACCGGCAGCCCGTTCAACACCAACTTCGTGCGCATCGTCGGGCCGTCCGGCGCCGGCACGATTCAAACCACCCTGTTCACCGTCGCCGGCAAGGTGCTCGACAGCCGTCAGCAAACCCGTGTCGACATCGACCGCGCCACCTATCGCCGCACCTCGGCCGGTGTGCGCGCCGAGGTATTTGCCAAGGCAGACAGCAGCTCGACCCTGTGCTTGCGTGAAACCGTCGCGTTGCTTCCTGGCCCACCGCCGACCCCGTGCCAGACCAGCCTGACCGGTGACAATAGCGGTTTGTTCTTCGGTCAGCGCCTGGGTAACGGTACGCTGCCTTCGGTCGTCGTCGTGACCGCAACCAACCCGGCCGGCACCACGCGCCCAACCTCGGTGTCGGCCAAACTCACCGACGTGGTGAAAGTGCAGACCGCGCGCTACAGCTGGGCCAACAAAACCTTGCTGATCGAAGCGACATCGACCGATGAAGTGGCGATCCCGGACATGGTTGCCCAAGGTTACGGACGTCTGTCGAAGACCGGCACGCTGCAACGCATCACCGTCGCCGACCTGACCCAGCCACCGGCCACCGTGACGGTGAAATCCGCCGCCGGCGGCAGTGACACCGAGGCGGTCGTCGTGGTCGGCACTGCGCCGGACACCGGGGAAAACCAGGCGCCGATCAGCAATGCCGACACCGGCAGCACCAGTTTCGGTGTGCCGATCACCCTCAGCCTGTTGACCAACGACAGCGATCCCGATGGCGATAATCCGCTGGGCATCACCGCGTTGACTCAACCGGCGGCCGGCCAAGGCACCGTAGCCCTCAGTGGCACCGCCGCTGTGGTCTATACGCCGCCCGCCGTGGTCAACGCGCCACTGACCACGACGTTCACTTACAAAGCGCAGGACGCCAAAGGCCTGGCTTCGGCCAACCCGGCGACCGTGACGATTACCGTCGCGCCAAACCGGGCACCGACCGCCGTCGCCGACAGCGTTGCCACGTTGGGTGTGGCGATTCCGATCAACGTACTGGCCAACGACACCGATCCGGAAGGCAACGTGCCGCTGGGTGTCGCCAGCCTGACCCAACCGGCCGCCGGCCGCGGCACGGTCAGCACTGACGGCACGGTGATCACCTACACGCCACCGGCCACCGTGACCACGGCGTTCACCACGACCTTCACCTACATCGCCCGGGACAGCTTCGGCGCCCTGTCGACGCCGGCCACGGTCACCGTGCAAGTGTCGCCACGGCCAGCAGCGGAAACCTTCACCGTCACTGCTTCCACGGTGCAGGCGCGCTCCGGCGGGCGCTTCAACTGGGACTTCACCGGCACCTCGTCAGTGACCACCGGCAACACCATCACCGTGCAGGTCACCACCCCGACCGGGCTGGTCACCCTCGGCACCACCACCGTACCGGTGACCGGTCGCTGGCGGCTGACGCTGAACAACACGACGGTGGTGCCATCGGCCAACCCGACCGCGACGATCCGCTCGTCCCAGGGCACCGTGCGCACGGTCTCGGTGACCACGCTGTAAGCCTGATCCCCAGCCACTCTCGGGTGGCTGGGGCCGACTTCAAATCGGTTAACGCCTGACAGGATGTGAGCCATGAACACGCCGACCGCCGCCCTGCTTTGCCTGCTCCTGCTGTGCAGCACTGCGGGCGTGCGCGCCGACGACCTGATGGACAACGACGACCTGGCCCCGACCAGCAGCGACCTCGGCGAACTGCCCCCACCCGTGGGTCAGCAAGCCCTGATCGACCAGCTCGGCCAGGCCAACGTCGCCCTGCTGCAACAGAACGGTCAGTCGCTGCTCGGGCAGATCGTGCAGTCGGGCAGCAATCAGGAGGCGTACATCCTGCAACAGGGCAGCGACCTGATGGCGCTGATCAACCAGAACGGTTCCGGCAACGCCGCTTCCATCACGCAGAACGGCAGCCACAACCGCGCGCAGATTTCGCAAAACGGCAACAACAACGACGCCAGCATCGAGCAGGCCGGCGCGGGGCTGCAAAGCGCCGTGACCCAGTCGGGCAACGGCATGAGCGTTTCGGTCAAGCAATATCGCTAAGCACTGCAAATCATCGGAGAGTTCAATCATGTTCAAACTGACGCCCCTCACCGCCGCCCTCCTGGTCATGATCAGTGCCCAGGCCATGGCCGACGACAGCCTGTCCACCCAGAGCCAGGCCGGTACCGCCAACATCGCCGACGTGAAACAGACCCAGGCGCCGTTCAGCACCGCCACCCAGACCCAACTGGGCCAGGGCAACGACGCCGCCGCCGTGCAAGACCACGCCAGCAGCGTAATCACCCAGGACGCGGTCGGCGACTACAACGCCGGATACGCCGAACAGCTTTACGAAGACAACGCCACCATTACCCAGCAACAAATCGGCGCCTTCAACACCGCTCACGCCAGTCAGTCGCTGGGCTTCGGCGCACCGAACAGCGCGCTGCAACAGCAGCAAGGCACCGGCAACTTCTCGTTCATTTATCAAGACTCGCAGAACGGCAGCGAAGGCAAAACCTTCCAGTACGGCGACAGCAACGAAGCCAACATCGAGCAACTCTATGAAGGCAGCGGCAACAGCTCGGTGATCACCCAATACGGCACCGCCAACTACGGCACCGCCGAACAAGTACTGCACAACGGCGGCCAGATCGGCATCAACCAGGCCGGCGAAGGCAACTACGCCTACGGCGACCAGCGCAACGGCACCGGCGGCAACATCAGCATCAACCAGTTCGGCAACCTCAACGGCAGCGAAATCTGGCAAGACTCGCAACTCGCAAGCCAGGCCACCGTCAACCAATATGGCGACAGCAACGAAACCGTGGTCGACCAAAGCTTCGGCGAAAACAACACCGCCGCCGTCACCCAAGTCGGCAATACCAACGCGATCTACGCCGATCAGTTCGAATCGGTCAACTCGACACTGGCGCTGTATCAGGTCGGTAACGGCAACGTGCACTTCACCTACCAGAACGGCGACAGCCACGTGCTCAGCGCCACCTCCGTGGGTAACGACAACAAGGTCTACGCCAGCAACTGGAAAGGCCCGCAAGCCGGCGGCCAGTTCGGCAGTGGCCAACGCGCGACGGTTACTCAGGCGGGCAATGGCAACATCGCCAGCTTCACTCAGGATGGCGTCGGGCACGTGATGACCACGCACCAGACCGGGACTGGCAACAAGACCACGGTCAGTCAGGCGGAGTCGTATAACGAGCTGTATTTTGATCAGAATGGTAGCGACAACATTCTGATCTCGGATCAGCGCGGGACGACCAACCTGATTCAGGGTTCTTCGAATGGCACCGGCAACAGTGCTGAATTCGATCAATCCGGGACTGGCAACCAGGCGTATACCGCGCAGTTGTATGGCAGCGACAACATGATCACTGTTAAGCAGGCGGATACGATGAACGTGGCGTATGTGACCCAGGGCGGGACGGGGAACATTGCCAATGTCGATCAGAGTGGGGTTACGCAGACGGCGAATATTCAGCAGTTCGGGTCGGCTAACCAGGCGACGGTTTTGCAGCAGTAGGGGTTGGGTGTTGATGGGCCGCGATTCTCTGGTGAGGGGGGTCGCGGTTTTTAACCTTATGTAGGAGCTGCCGAAGGCTGCGATCTTTTGATCTTGCTTTTAAAGATTGAGATCAAAAGATCGCAGCCTTCGGCAGCTCCTACATGAGATTTCTTTTGCTTCAGAAAAAGGAATGGTTTCTGGAAAAGCTGCACGTTTTCCTACTACCTCTGGCGGTTGGCCGTCGGAAGCGCAAGGACTAGGATTTTTCGGGACAACCTGAACCCAAAGGAGCTCGACCAACGTGCAATTCATCCAGACAACCACGACAACATTCCCCTTACCGAATAGACTTCCAGGCATTGATCCCGGAGGTGCCATGATCGACCAAAAGATGATTGACCCACTGTGCCCAGTCGTCTCGGACCTTGATCCTGAAGAACAGGCTGCGAGCTATGACCGCTGGTTCAGGGCGGAAGTACAAGCGTCTCTCGATGATCCGCGTCCGAATCTTTCGCATGAACAAGTAATGGCCGAGATACATGCCTTGATTAAGGCAAAAGACAATGGTTTCGAGGCCGATGGAGTGGAGGCCCGAAGCACGGGCGAAGCTGGTAACAGTGCTCGAATACATAGTCGAAAGGAATGTTGGAGCAGCCAAAGAGATCTTGAAGGCAGTTGGAAAGGCCATAGTTTATCTTCCTGATCATCCCTATCTCTATCGATCAGGCCGGATCACCGGCACTCGGGAGATCGTCGTAAATTCCAGCTATCTGATCATTTATCGAGTGACAGATCGGATCGAAATCGTGAACGTTCTGCATGCGCGTCAGGAGTATCCGAGACGCGATTCTTTCTAAGCCATTCATCAACAAAAAACTGCGCTGCCTTCAGGAGCGCGGTTTTTTATTGGGAACAGATAATGTTGTGCAGCTACTTTTCAAAAGGAAACGGGGAATGGTTGGGTGATCTATTCTCGTCAAACCAAATATTAAGGAGCAAAGATGAGAGCGCCTCTACTCACCCTACTCTGTCCATTGCTCCTATTTTCACTGAGCAGCAACGCTAACGCCGGAACTGATACGGATGATTATATCTGCACGATAGAGCGGGTTTCGCAGGCCACAGGTGATGTCGGATCTACTTACGAACTACTCAACAAAGTCTTCGTAGGTCGACAATTCACTGTTGATCGAGCCTCAGGAGTAACCATCGGCACCCTGAAAAACTCATTGAACTCAAAACCATAGGTTATCGATCCCGGAAGCTCTGAAAACTCCTTCAAGGTTGTCTCTGCAATTACAGCCTCTCAAAAATTTCCTGGGACACTCGTCACTGCCCTGAATGTAATGGAGTTTGTGGATAGTGAAAAAAAGCCATTCAATTACATGATCAATGACGAGGTTTACTTTGGAACCTGTGTTTCTTTCTAAGAACCTGCATTCATTTTCTGTAAAAAGAGTTCCAGCGTACGGCGAGGGCGCTTAAGCGTGAAGTTCTACGTGATCGAGGTCTCAAGTTTTGATCGTTTCCGTGCAGAGCGTGGGAACGATCAATGTGGGGCGTCGTGGCTTCTTCGCGCAAAGCCTCACGAGCCTCATGTTTGATCCGTAGCTCGGCCATCAACGCCTTCATATCTGCCATTACCTGCTCATTCGGAATGCTGAGGCGCGGGTCTTCGAGCGATTTCTGGACTTTGGCACGGAACCAGCGGTCGTAGCTGGCGGCCTGCTCTTCGCTTTCGAACTCTGCAATGGTTGTGGAAAACAGGGGATCCATGGTGCCTCCGGACTGAGGGTAAAAACGCAATCTCTGTTATTGATCGTTCCCACGCTCTGCGTGGGAATGCCTCTCGGGACGCTCCGCGTTCCAACTTGCGAATTTGACGCAGAGCGTCAGGGGCGGCATTCCTTTGCTGCGCGTGGGAACGATCTAATTAGCCATCCTTCAGCTCGACGTGATCGAGGGCTTGATTCACCGCCAGTTCGCCCAGCATGACGACTTGAGCGATGCCCAGGGCGGTTTTGCGCTGTGAGGTTTCCAGGGAGGCGGCGAAGTTGATGAGCATTTCGCTGGCCGAGCCGAGGGTTTCGCTGGCGTTGGCCAGCAGGGATTCGGTGTTGTACCTGGGGTTGGCGAGGTACATGGGTTCCGGCTCGTTGGCGCTGGACATGATGTGGGCGGTGGGGTTGAGGTAGAAATCGAGGGCGCGATCGGCGGCTTCGTGGAGTTTTTTGCTGTCGACTGAGGCGTAGGGGGATGTGCTGTCGGCGTCTGATTCTGGGGGGTTGGGGGTTGGTTTTTTCATGATTATTTACCCTGTATGACGGTTATAGCTGGCCCCCCATTCGGTTTCCAAGCGAATAGGTGGCAGCTGTACGCAGGTTGGAAACCCGGGACAGAGGCAACCCGGCAGACACAAGGTCTCCCACGCACAGCCGCCATAACAAAATGCACACAGTGAAGGTGCGCAAGGATACGTTATGAATGGCGCTTGTGCGCTCTGTAGTTACTCGGGTTTCCACGCCCGGTCGCTGAATTGGCAGCGACGAACACAGGCTAGAGACCGGACGTCCGACGGACAACCTGAAAACCTTGTGGGAAGGTTCCGCTGATTCAGACACGTCTTTAAACAAACGCAGATCGCAACCCTCACCCTGGCCCTCCCGATACGTCGGACCGCCCGTAGGGAGAGGGAACTGCCGAGGAGATTGAGAGAGAGACGTCGACGTGCGCTACCGAGTTGAATTCAAGTCTCGGAAAGCGCCAAAACCGGCCGCCTCTCCGCTCTCAAACCACCGGGCTATCCACCAGGCGATGAACGAGGCCCCAAACGTTTTGCGAACACGTTGGACGTCACGTGAAATAGGTACTGACTACGCCGACCCGTGCTGGAAAATCTGCTTTCCAACTAGATGGTAAAGCTGTCTCGGCCCGTGATATCGAATTCACCGTCGCTGATCAGAACACCGGGATGTAAAGCATCCTTTGACTGAAAGTGAAATGTGCCTTTGTAGATATTCTTCTCGCGATCAAAGGTTATATCGAACGAGCCTTCATCGGCGTTGAAGATCCGGGTAGAGGATTTCCCGCCTGTCTTCTGCATCGTGGAATAGGCTGCGGCCACGTGCCCGTTGACGATATCACTGCGACCGTTTTCTATCTCGGCACTGAATACAACCTCAATGACGTTCACCACTGCTTTCCCTTGGGCATCCTGCGTTTCCTGAGCAGCAGCCAATGTCAGATACATCCGTCGCATAGGAACGTGATAGTCATAAGCGAAATTCAAACCGTCCGCCGCAAAAGCCACACCATTGATGTGGGCGCGCAGGGAACCTGAGGTAGGGCTTTCTTCACTCGGAAAAACAAATTCAGTCACCATGTTCATCTCCTTGATTGTCTTGTCCTGTGACCAGATAGTGAATCTGGATGAATCAAGGTAGGTACGGCTTTTTGCGCTGTCTACTGTCAGGGTTGACAGTAGACAGCATTGAAAATCTGTCGATAGGTTTGGGCTGTAGTCTACGAAGCGAAATGTTGCGGACGGATAACCTGAAAACCCGGTCGGAAGAGTCTGCAAAATCAAAACAACCTTCAAACATTCCGAATCGAAATACGCATATGTAGGAGCTGCCGAAGGCTGCGATCTTTTGATCTTGATCCTAAAAAATCAAAGTCAAAAGATCGCAGCCTTCGGCAGCTCCTACAGTGAACGTGTGCAACCGGCAGGGATTGCTCGGCTCATCAGCCGCCATCGCTGGCAAGCCAGCTCCCACAAGATCTGAGTGCATTCGCGATATCGTCGATGCCCAATAGACAGCTATCGCGAGCAGGCTCACTCCTACAAGAGCAAGAGCCAGGGCGAGATCAAAAGATCGCAGCCTTCGGCAGCTCCTACAGTGAACGTGTGCAACCGGCAGGGATTGCTCGGCTCATCGGCCGCCATCGCTGGCAAGCCAGCTCCCACAAGGTCTGAGTGCATTCGCGATATCGTCGATGCCCAATAGACAGCTATCGCGAGCAGGCTCACTCCTACAAGAGCAAGAGCCAGGGCGAGATCAAAAGATCGCAGCCTTCGGCAGCCCCTACAGTGAACGTGCCCGCCATTAGGCCGAGTGTCAGCTCGCCTGCTTTTGACCTTGATCCACGGGCGACGTCGGAAGGCTGAGTGGAGGGATTGATCCGGGCGTGGGAGCGCAGCGACCGTTTGGCGCAGCCAAACACAGCGAGAGGAGGTGCAGCGAAGCAAACCGTAGGCGCTGCGCCCGGATCGGTCCCGGAGCGAAGGAACCCCGAGCTTGAGCGAGCGGGCCGCACGTAGGAGCAAGCGTTTTTTTGCTTACTTTTTTTAGGCGTTTCCGGTTTGTAAAAAAAGTGAGTCGCCGTCAGGGCGAAACCCTAAGCAGCCGTTGCCGCAGGAATGGATATGTACTCGATCAGAAAGAACCCTACCGCCTGACAGAAAGCCTTCGCGAGCAAGCTCGCCCCCACAATTGGAACTGGGTACATCTGCCAGAGATTGGTCGGCTGTAAGGCCGCCATCGCTGGCAAGCCAGCTCCCACAAGGATTTGGGTACATCCGCAATAGCGACTGTGTCTGAGAAATAGCTATCGCGAGCAGGCTCACTCCTACAGGTTTGAACCGGTTTCGACCGAGAGAGCCTGGTCGGCTATCAGGCCGCCAAGCTCAACAGCAAAACCCTCACTCGGCATCCGGATCAATCTTGTTCTGGGTCAAATACCTATTCAGCACATCATCCTGCCCAGGCACAGAAGCGTCCCCCGCCACCTGCCACAAATGCCGCTCAATCCCCTGCGCCACCATATGCCCCACCGCCGCCTCAATCGCCGACAACACACAAAGCTGCGCCGGCTCATTCGTCGTATACCCCACCTCAGCCTCAAGCAACTTTTTGAACTCGATAAACTTGAAAATCCCCGCACTGCGCGCCACCGAATAAATCGTCTTGCTGGTCATCACATTCGCCAACACCTGCCCGCTACGCACATCCACCGCGCGCA
The DNA here is from genome assembly GCF_009764635.1 of Pseudomonas sp. PB103. NCBI lineage: Bacteria > Pseudomonadati > Pseudomonadota > Gammaproteobacteria > Pseudomonadales > Pseudomonadaceae > Pseudomonas > Pseudomonas sp. PB103. The sequence continues at coordinate 19,886 of NZ_RWIL01000113.1, forward strand.
AGTTGACGGTCACCTGATCAACCCGATACTCACGCTGCAGATCAATCCCCAGATACCGCGCCCCTTCCCCACCGCTACGCACATTGGTGTCATACGCGATGATCCCGCCTTCGAGCATCATGTTCGCCGCCTGCAACGGCGGCAGCTCACCCTGAATATTCACCGGGGTATTCGGCTTCTTCTGCGACGCGCGAATGATCTTGCGCTCGGTCAACAGGTTCTGCAGCCCTTCCCGCTCCAGCACCACAAACCAGCCACTGGCCTGCATCGCGTCCATCAACATCGACGCCGCGCCCTGGGTCACGCTGGTGGAAAACGAACTCGCCGGCGTCGGCTTGTACTGCCCGGTCTGGTCACGGAAGCCGTACACCACCGCCATCAACCGCCCCTTGGGCCGCGGCATCTTCAGCAGGTCGTAATAAGTCGAGGCCCTGGGGGTCAGGGTCGGGGTTTCGGTGTCCTGCTCGGCCGACATCGGCTCACGCAGACTGCACCCTTGTAATGTCGCCAACAGCAGCCCTAACGCGATGATCTTTTTCATGTCCGTTCTCCCCGGAACCGTCAGCCCGTCATGGGTTGAGGCCGTTCACCTGAATTTCCGAAACCTCACCGGTCGCTCGATCGGTCACTTCAATGCTCAGTGCCCCGGAGTCGTCGATGACGTTGACGATAAAAGAGTCGGTGGACAGGCTCCCCGTGTTGCCGGTGGAGATGTTGTCCAGCAACTGCCCTAGCAGCCGCGATTGCAATTGACTGGTGAAGCGCTCCAGCGCCGAGGTGCCGGCCACGCTCGAACGGCTTTTCAAATCCGGATCGTCGTGATCGTTTTGCGCCTGGGCGTTGTTGAGCAACCAGGTGCCGTTGAGCGGGTTGCCGCCAAACGACGGGTTGACCGGCGTGTAGACCAGTTCAGTGGCCTGGACAGCGGCAGCGCTGGCGAGCCCGATCAACAACCCCGAGATCCACAATCCGCTGCGCCGTGAGAACGTTGTGCTGTTCATAGTTCGTCCTTCTCAAGGTCGGTGGTGTCCTGCAACAGAGCCTCCAGCTTGCGCTGGACAACCTGGCGTCGAACCCAGTCGGCGGCGTCATACGCCTCGTCCTTCAGTTCCACGGTGTTCGGCGGCAGGAAGCGCCGATAAACCAGGCGTTGCTGATATTCCACGGTCACCAGGCTGCCCCAGCGCGCGTCGGGCCGCTCGCGCACCACCAGGTTGAAATCCATCGGGCTGGTGTCGCGCAAGCGTTCACTGAACGAGTAGTAAAAGTCGTGGCCGATGTGCGAGATCGTGTCGTCGACGATGAAGCCCATCATTTCGTCTTCTTCACCGGCGCTGGCGCAGCACGCCACAGCGGTAAAGATCAGCGCGCACCACCACTGACGAGTCATGGCTGCAACGCCTGCGGCAAATTCGACTGGCCTTTGGCCGGGCCATTGGTGCCTTCAAGAAAGGCTTTCTCAGCGACGAACTGCCAGTCCGAATAACGCTGCATGCCGTCGAAATCCGACCACTGCGTCGGGAAATCCGCCTGCTTCAACGGCAGCTCGGTCGACGGGCTGTTGAGGCCGGTGATGCGTCCGTCAAAACCGCGTTGCAGCGCCCATTCACCTTGACCGATCGGATCCGGATAGAGCTGACGCAAATGATGCTTAGCCTCAGGAAAACGCTGATCATCGAGCAGGTCTTCAAGCTCTTTCGGGTACTGCGCCAGCCCCGGCGAACTGCGGTAGTAACTGCGCAGCGCCTGTGCGTATTGAGTGCCGACCCAGAGCAACTGACGCTCGTGGTCGCGGCGCGAAGCGGTCGACCACAATTCGCCAGCACTGGCCAGACCCATGCCCATCACCACAATCAGGAACAGCACGCCCAGGTAAGTGAAACCACCCTGCTGCGCACGATTACCACTCGGAATACTGGCTGCCATCACGCGCCCTCCCGGTAGCACCGCTTTTGATGTCGGCCACACCACCGGCAACACCGTCCGGTGGCGCGATCAGCACCCACTGGTCTTTGCGTTCGGTGATCGGATCGAGTGGCGCATTGCGCAGGTAACGTTGCTCGATCAGTTGCTCAATGGAATCCGGATAACGACCGGTATCCCCGTAGAAATGATCCAGCGCCTCACGCATCGCCGACAGGCTCTGGCGCAGCGTGGTTTCCTTCGACGCCTCGAGGCTGTTGAAGTAGCGCGGCAGCGCGATGGTCATCAGCGTGGCGATGATCGCCATTACCACCATCAGCTCCAGCAAGGTAAAACCTTTTTCCCGGCGCATGAGGTTCACCACTCGCGGTAGGCGATGCCGTTGAGGCCCTTGCCCCGGGCGTGGGAGTAGACGTCGAAAACGTCCTCGCCATCGCGCGGGTTTTGAGCCGAACTGTTGTAGGCGCGCACGCCCCAACCCCCTTCATCATCACGTTTGGCCGTCACCAGCGGATCGCGCGGGATGCGGCGTAAAAAGTAGAACTTGGCGCCTTTGGCACTGCGCACATCGCGCACGCCTTCGACCAGCACTTTCAGGTTCGGCGGGTAGCCGCTGCTGTTCAGCGACTTCTCGATGTAACCGGCATCGAAGGCACGCTTGTAGGCATCGATAGCATCGCGAATCTGGTACAGCGCGTTGCGCAATTCCTGCTCCTTGCCACGCCGCACCAGGGTCTCGGTCAGTGGCGCGGCCATGCTCGCCAACAGGCCGATCAGGGCCAGCGTCACCACGACTTCGATCAGGGTGAAACCGCGTTGGGATGCGTTCATGATCAAGGCTTCTCGACAGTGACGCGGGTGGTGGCCACGGCCGATTCACCGACGGCACGCGGCTGCGCGGCCGGTGACGGCATCACGTAGCTCTGCGAACGATCCGGTGCCTGGATGTGCATGCTGGTTTCGGTGCCGGTGGAGAACTCCATGTCCGACGGGCTCTGATACGGCAGGTTGCGCACGATCCGTGGGGTGATCGACAGCACCAGTTCGGATTTGCCGATGGTGTCTTTGTTGCTGCCGAACAAGCGGCCCAGCCCGGGAATGTCGCCGAGGCCCGGAATCTTGTTGCCGGTAGCACCGTGATCGTTGCGCACCAGTCCGGCGAGGATCTGCGTTTCGCCGTCGTGCAGACGCAGCGAGGTTTGCGCGTTGCGGGTATCGACCTGCACCGGGATCGTGCCCTGCCGGGTCGGCTCCAGCGGCGTGGCGTTACTCACTTCGAGAGCAATCTTGATCGCCACTTCGTTGTTCAAATGCACGGTGGGCGTCACTTCGAGCTTCAGACCGACATCCAGGTAGGTCACGCTTTCAGTGATCACCGGCCCCTGTGTCGACGGTACCGAAGTCGCGCTGATGATCGGCACGCGCTGACCAATGTGAATGCGCGCCTGCTCGCGGTTGCTGACGCGAATCACCGGGCTGGCGAGGGTGTTGATGTCGTTGTCCTGCGCGTTGATCTTGGCTTGCGGCGATGGGCCGATGGAGATGCGGTCAGAGTTGATGCCCTTGAGTTGGCCCAACAGCGTCACCGGCGAACCATCGGAGTTGACCACGCCGAAGGTGCTCGGCCATTGCAGGCCAAGGTCGAGAATGCGCTGGGTGGCGACTTCCATCACCTCCACTTCGAGCACCACTTCCGGGTTGGACTGGTCTTGCGATTGCAGGAGTTTCTCGGCCATGCGCACGGCGTCTTCGGTGTCGCGCATGGTCAGGGTATTGAGGCGTTCGTCGACGAACACATCGCGGGTCTTGAGCATGGTTTTCACCATGTTCAGTGCGGTGTTGGCGTCGATGCTGGTCAGGTAGAAAGTGCGCATCACCAGTTCCTGGTAATCCTTCACTTTCTGCGGCGAATCCGGGTAGATCAGCAAGGTGTTTTCGTTCACCACTTTCTGGTGCAACTGGTTCTGTTGCAGCAGCAGGGTCACGGCGTCTTCGATGCGCACGTCACGTACGAAGATTGTGGCTTTCATGTCCGGGCGCAGGTCTTTGTCGAAGATGAAATTCAGCCCGGCAACCTGCGACAGCACTTCGAAAATGGTCTTCAGGTTGGCGTCGCGAAATTCCAGGGTTACCGGGCGGTCAAGCTTGGTGCGCAGTTGCGGATAGGCAATCACGTTGCGGCTCTGCACCAGACGAATGTTGCCTTGCAGCTCCAGCGCACCGTCGTTGTTCGGGTCGAGTTCGAGGATCTGTTTGACCTGACGATCGGCGCCATAAATATCGCCGCGACGCAGGTCGCCACGGGCCAGCTCGAGTTTCTCGTCCATGCTGCGCAGGTATTCCATCTGCTTCAAGGCATCCTGGGCGCGGCGGTTGTTTGGCTCGATGGTCAGCACTCGTGCGTAAGCGATACGCGCCGAGGCGAAGTCGCGGCGCGAGCGATCGGTGTCGCCGGAAGTCAGCAGCGCGGTGATCGCCTTGGCCCGGCCGCTGTTGAGCAGCAAGTGCAATTCGGTGTCGCGAGGATTTTCACGCAGACCTTCCTCGATCCGCGCCAGACCCGCCTCGTACTGACCCTGTTCAATCAGGTCGGCGGCTTCCTTGTTGGCCACTTGTGCAGAACTGCACGCGGCCAGCCCGGCACACAGGCCCAGGCTCATCAGCAAACGGGAACGGTTCATTGCGTACTCCCCACAGACAGGGTCTGCGACAAATGCAAAGGCAGGTAAACCAGGCTCAATTCCACATCGGAAATGCCGGTGATCTTCCAGGTGTCGTCGATCACATCCCCGTTGCGCACGACGTAGATTTTTTCGCCGTTCTGCAAAAACACTTGCAGGTCGCTGCGGTCGTGCAGCCTGCCGACGAACTGAAACGGCACCGGTGGCAGGCTCGGGGCTTGCACCACTGTTGCGGGATTGACGGCAATTTCGGTGACCGTGGCCAGGGTCGGCGCGGCCTTCCAGCTCTTGGCGGCGAACAGATCACCGGCCGGGCTCAAGTCCTTGATCGGCGCATCTTTGGCCTTGGCGGTGCTGGCCGGCAGCGCGCCCCGGGTTTTCCCCGGTGTGGCGACGGCCACTTCATTGGAATCGATGTCTTCGCTTGGCGAGAAATACGCCGGCAACCACGCCAGCGCGGCCGCTACGCCGAAGAACGCCAACCAACCTGTCACGCGCTTGGTATTCATCACGACCTCGACAGGTAAAGGGTCATACGGATCCGGCCATTGAGGTCGGTGTCGCCAATTTTCTTGCGTTGCAACTCGAGGTCTTCCACCACCACCGCCGGCAACTGGCCGAGCAAGGCGTGCACGAAGCGCCGCAGTTGCGGGTAGCTGCCGCGCACTGGCAGAAGGATCTGATAGCGCGCCAGATGCGTTTTCGGGTCGACGCCGAGCGCATATTCGCCGCGCGCCAGGGTGATGTGTTCTTGCGCTGCGAGGGCGTAGATGCGGTCGATGGCGACGGTGGCCTGCGGCTGCGCCGGCAGTTTATTGCGGAAGTCGTCGAGCTGACGTTGCGGCACCACCGGCGGCGCGATGCTGCCGTCTTCAACCTTGGCCAGGTATTCGGTGGCTTCCTGAGTTTGCTGGCTCAAGTGCTGCAACGATTGCCAGCCCGGCAGCAAACCGCCGAGTGCCCACGCCACGGCGACCAGCAGCAGCGCCAGCCCGGCCAGGCCCGGAATGCCGAGGCCTTGCAGGTATTCGTTGACGATCAGTCTAGGGATTCGCATCGCCCATCTCCCAAGTCGCCGACAGGTTGAATTGCACCGGTTGCTCCGGCGATTTGACGACGATTTCGTGGCTGAGCAGCGAGACGTCGGACAGCTCGTCGCTGGCTTCCAGACGTTTGTGGAAATCGAGCATCGCTTGCAGATCCCGCGCCTCGGCGCTGATGCGTACCTGACCTTTGCGCGCATCCGGGGTCAGGCTGAGCAGCGCGACGTCATCGCGCGGCATCGCTTCAAGCATGGCGAACAGGCGTTCCCATGGGCGGCGCAGTTGCTGCGAGACCTTGCGCATTTCGGCGAGGTTTTGTGCCTGCTCGCGGGTTTCCGCCGGGCTCAGGGTGGACTTGGCGCCGTTGTCGCCGGTGAGCTGGCGCTGAGTGGTTTGCAGGTGGCCCTGTTGCTGTTCGGTGTGCGCGTCGAGGTGCTGTTGCACGCCAAAGCACAGCAGCGCCAGCAGCACTCCGCCGCCGAGCAAACTCCAACCCAACGGGCCGGAACGAGGACGCGGCTGGAAGTCGAGATTGAGCGCGCGCATCTCAGGCCACCGCCCGGGACATGACGTACAAGCCGTCACGCACAGTCATCGAGGCGTCTTCAAGGGTGCGCAACTGCACACCCGCTACGTCCGGATGCGCATCGAGGCGCGCCGGCGCATGCAGATACACGTTGAACGCACGTTCGCTGGTCGAGGCTTGCAGCTGCCGTTCGCGACCGATCAGGGCATTCAACGCGGCATCGCTGTCGCTGCCGCCGACCGAACGCACACCGGCCCAGCGCCCTTCCCTCGCCAGCAACAACACACTGCGTTGCGGCTCGGCGACAACAAAGAGGAAGTCGCCGGCATCGAGGCTTTTGTCGAAGCGGTTGAACGCCGCCATCAGGTACGGCTGCACCGAGCGCAGGCGCAAACCGCGAGCGCTGACCAGCACCCGCAAGCGTTCAAGCAAGTCTTGCGGCAAAGCGCCGGCGATGCGGTCGTAACCGGCCGGTTCGGCGGACAGCACCAGACTCCAGGCTTGGCTTGGCGCGCCAAACAGGTCTTCGAAACACAATTGGGCGAAGCCGCGCAGTTCCTCAGGGCTGCTGATCTGCGCGCTCCACGGCACCAGGCAGAAGCGGCTGAAGTGCCCGGAGATGACCACGCTCAGTTCGGCACCGGCGCGGGCATGTTCACCGAGCAGGCGGTCGAGGGTGTCCAGCGCCACTGCGTAGCTCTGGAAGCCTTCGTCGATGTACCCGACGCTGCCCAGCCACAGGATGTCGCTGCCGCGCCGCTGACCGAGGCCAACACCGCTGGCGCCGAGCACGGCGACAAAACGCTCACGCGATAAAAGTGACACGATTGATCTCCTCCAGCGTGGTGCGACCTTGTTCCACCAGCTCCAGCGCCGATTCGCGCAGCCGGCGCAAACCACGGGCGCAGGCCAGGGCTTTGATTTGTTTGATCGGTTGGCGCTCGACGATCATCTGGCGCAGCTCGTCGTCGAGGTGCAGCAACTCGGCAATCGCCGTGCGCCCGCGATAACCGCTGCCCCGGCAATGGCCGCAGCCTTTGCCATGAACGAAGTGGTAATGGTCGACTTTCTGCGGATCGAGGCCGGATGCGCGCAGCTCTTCATCGCTCGGATTGACCGGCGCGCTGCAGCTGGCGCAGACCAAGCGAATCAGGCGCTGGGCGAGAATCGCGTTGAGTGCCGAGACCAGGCTGTAGGGGTCGATTTCCATTTGGGTGAAGCGACCAATCACGTCGAAGACGTTGTTGGCGTGGATGGTGGTGAACACCAGGTGACCGGTGAGCGCCGATTGCACGGCGATCTGTGCGGTGTCCGGGTCACGGATTTCGCCGACCATGATCTTGTCCGGGTCGTGGCGCAGTATTGAGCGCAAACCCCGGGCGAAGGTCAGGCCTTTTTTCTCGTTGACCGGGATTTGCAGCACCCCCGGCAACTGATATTCGACCGGGTCTTCGATGGTGATGATCTTGTCCACGCCGTGGTTGATCTCGGTGATCATCGCGTACAGCGTGGTGGTCTTGCCGCTGCCGGTCGGGCCGGTGACCAGCACCATGCCGTAGGGTTCGGCGGCGAGCCGGCGCAACTGGCGCAGGGTTTCATCTTCAAAGCCCAGCGCCTGCAATTGCACGCCGCAGACCTTATCGGCCAGATCCTGTTTGTCCAGCACGCGGAGTACCGCGTCTTCGCCAAAGATGCTCGGCATGATCGACACACGAAAATCAATCTGGCGGCCACTGATGCCGATCTTGAAGCGACCGTCCTGGGGCACGCGTTTCTCGCCGATGTCCAGCTCAGCCATGACCTTGACCCGCGAGATCACCTGCTCGGAGAACTCCGTACCCTGGACCTTGCTGATGTTGTTGAGCACGCCGTCAATGCGGTACTTGATCACCAGACCGTTGCCGGTGGTGCCGAGGTGGATGTCGCTGGCGTGCATTTTCAGCGCGTCGTAGAGGGTCGAGTTGACCAGTTTCACCACGCTGCTGGCGTCTTCGCTGATGCTGGTCAGCGACAGGCTTTGCAGGGTATCGATCTCGTGGTGGGTGTCGCCTTGGGCGTTGAGCGATTCGACGGCGTGGAAGCTTTCTTCGTGGCGGGCCAGATAGGCCTTGAGGTCATCGGCGTGGACCAGATGCAGCGGCGCGCCGTGCAGGCAGTCGTCGATCCAGGCCAGCCGCGCCGGGTCGAAGGGGTCGGCAAACACGCCGATGACTTCGTCGTTGTGGCGCAGCAGGATGAATTCACGTTTCAGGCATTGTGCGAGGGTGACCCGGTCGAACACCGGCGTCGCGGCAAACAGGCTGTCGGTGTCGAGCACCGGGTAATGCAGGGTGGCGCCGAGGGTGTGAATGAACGGCATCGGCGCCAGTTCACAGAGTACGCCGAGGGCTTCAAGCACGCGTTCGCCAGAGGTGGCGGCCCGCGCCCGGGCCTGGGCAAGCTGTTCACTGGAAAAGCGCGCGGGGGCGCTTTCGGCCAACAGCGGTTCGACGACAACGGACAGACGTTCCATGGCTTGCTCTCCAACCGGGGCTCAGAGCCCTGTCGGCGCGGCAAACCTTGGCGGCAAGTGCCGGAACGTCTGTTCGCGCCATTACTCCCCGGTGAGCATTTGATCGTCGTCCGGTGCCATGGCGTGCAACTGTCGTCGCCGATCCGCCAACACCCAACTGCCATCGTACAACTGCAACGGGAAGCTCTCGGTCCTGCTCTGGCGTCGTTCGACAAAGCCCTCGGAAGGGCTCGCACCGGGTTTCGCTTCACGCTTGATGCCAAGAAGGTCGCAGACCGCTCGGGCCAGTTCCGCCAATGGAAACGGTTTGAACAGGATGTGGCTGACCCCCAGTTGCCGCGCCCGCTCACAGACTTCAGCGGTCGGGTGACCCGTTATCAGCACAAAATGGCACGTCCTGTTCTGGCGGACTGCGTCGAGCACCTCAAAGCCTTCCATATCGGGCAAGCGGTAATCGAACACCAGCACGTCGGGGGCAAAGGTTTCGGCCAAACCGATAGCCGTCGCTCCGTCATGTGCAATCCGGACGTCCAGCCCCTGCGCCGACAGATAATCCTGAAGGTTTTGTGCAAGCAGCTGTTCGTCTTCGACAACCAGTACTTTGTTAACCAAGGTCGACTCCTTGAAACAGCAGGTCCGATGACCCCGCCCTGAGAGTGCGCCTTACACGTGGTAACGCACACTTCATGCCAGGCTGAGTGCCGGTAATTTTATCTCTTCATGTCCTTGAAATTAATGACAATGCCCGCTCGTCCCGGTACCCCGTTCCCCAGAAACGGGGAAGCACCTGAATGGGCATCGAAGCCATTCCCCACTATTGGGGGGGAACCTTCAGTCGTCGTCAATTCGTTCGATCCTGTTCTGCACCCGTAATTGCGCGAGCACCTGACGACGAGCCTGGGTCTGTTGCTGTCGGGCGAGCTGTGCCCTGACTGAATCCAGCCCCTGCAAATCTGGGACATCGACGGTCTCCAAGTGGTTCGGCAAATAAATCAGGTGCCAGCCAAACGGTGAACGCACCGGTTGGCTGGCAAACGTGGCGCCGTCGACTATCGAGTCGCGCATTTGCATCAAGCGTAGACGCGCCGCAGCATCTGTGGCTGCATCGGCGTGCGCGGGTACGCGGATCAGTTGATGCCGGGGTTGCAAAGTGTTCGCCCGGATCAACTCGGCGAACACCTGCTGCGCCGCCAGTTCGCGGCGGGTGTACTCGGTGAAAGAAGCCTCGTCGAAACCGGCGTCCTGCAAGCGGCGGAGGAATTTGTCCGTACCGCCGATGGCGCTGCGGGTCTGCTCAACCTGCTGAAGCACCCTGTGCGGGTCGATCTGCACCCCGCGTTTCTGCGACTCTTGCCACAGCAGCTCCTTGTCGATCAGCGTTTGCAGCGCTGTTTGGCGCAGCTGTTTGTAAGCTTTGGGATTGCGAATGCTCGCCACGGCGCGGCCCTGATCTTCCAGGTATTCGGCGAAGAAGCGCTCGAAACGAAACCCGGAGATTTCCTCGCCGTTGACCCGCGCCACGGCCGGTTCGTTGTTGGCCCACGCCAGTGGCAGCCAACAGCTCAGCAGCAAGATCAGCGTTGTGCGTTTCATGATCGGGCCCTCCGTTCAGGGGCTGGCAACAATCGGTTTATAAGACGCGACCAGATAGAAACGCTGATCGGGCAAATCCACGGTGACCACGTGCGCGCCGTTCAGGCCGAGGCGGCGGCCGGGGCCGAAACTCAGGCGCGGGGTCAGGCCGGTGTCGAAGTCGTGCAGGCCTTCCAGCGCCGCCACCAGTTTCTCGCGGCTGGCGTCGCGGCCAGCCTGTTTCATGCCTTCGCTGAGCAGCAGCATCGAGGCGTAGGCGCCGACTTGCAGCACCGCGTGCTGGGCGCCAAGGCCCTGGCCTTCGCGCAGCAGCGTCAGGGCCATGCGCCCGGTTTGGGTCCAGTCGCTGGGCACGAATGGATAAGCGAGAAACACCCGCCGGGAAAATCCCTCCGGCACTTGCAGCAACTCACCCGCAACCTGGCTCGAAGCGGCGAACAGATACGGTACTTGCCCGGCGCTTTGCAGCCTCGTTGCCAGACGCCCGAAACCGCCACCATTGCCCAGATAAAACACCGAGCGCGAGCCCAACGGCAGCGCCTCCGCCGCCGGGTCGTAGGCTTGCAGATGGACTTTCTGCCAGCCGTGTTCCTGCAAGTATCCAGCGAGGGTGGTGGCCGCTTGCGCCTGCAACGGGTCGTCCGGATAGGCAATCAGCGTCGGCCCTTGCAGCACGCGCAGGCTTGCCGTGGCGTAGTCGGCCAAGGCGATCAGTTGCTCGCGCAGGCCCGGCAACGGCTCGAAAATCTGCGGACTGGCCTGCATCGAGCCGAGCAACGACAGCGCGCCGATGAGCGGCACGCCGGCCTGTTCCAGACGCATTCCCAGTTCGCTGTCGAGGGCCGGCGCCAGCGGCGCGATCAATGCGAACACTTGTTCTTGCTCGATCAACTGCTGCAGGGCTTGCTCGGCGCTGGCGCGATCCGGGCCGGGATCGATCACCGTCAGGCGCAGTTGCCGGCCGTGTATGCCACCGGCCTGATTGATCCGCGCAACACTGCCATTGAGCACCGCTGCCACGGTCATGCCCTCCTCGGCCAGCGGCCCTTGGCTGGGCAGCAAGGTGCCGAGGTGCAAGGTTTGCGCCTCAAGGCCGGGATCACGCTCATCGGCCAGGCGTTTGAGATAGGCGGTGAGGTTGCGCTGATCCTTCATCGACAGCACAAAGCGCGGCATGCTCGGGTCGAGGCGATTGTGGCCGGGATCGCGGCCCTGCTCGATGACCGTCGCCAGCGTGTTTTCGGTGTACGCCGGATAGCTACGCCCGTTGACCTGTTGCTGGCCATACGTGCTGGTCAGTCGAGCCCAGTTCAGCGGCGGCGGACGCACCCCGCCTTCGGGCCGACCGAGGCCATCGGCGCCATGGCAATTGGCGCACGGCAGGCTGGTCGCCGGCAGCAACACATCCGCCGCGCCGACCCGCGCCATGATCGCTTCGCCGCTGGCCGAGAGACCTTGACGATACAGGCGCTTGCCCGCCGCCTCTTCCGGGGTCAGCGGCGCAGCACCCGCGCCAAGGCTGAGGCCAGCGAGCAAGATCAGGGCGAGTACGCGGCAGCGGTTCATGGCGCGGGCTCAGCGACCGGCCACGGGCATTGTCAGCAACTGCAAGCGCTGGGCAATGGCGGCGGCCGGGGCGTCGGGGCGAATTTTGCTCCAGCGTTTGTTGGCGACATCCCCAACGATCAACTGCGTCGAGTGCTGCTCGGGCGTCGGCACGATCTGGCCGATGCGACTCAGCACCAGATCCATCTGCGCCTTGTCGCCGGTAAGAAAAAGCCAATGAGGGTCATCGGAACCCTGCTTCAAGGTGTAAGCCTTGAGCACCGCCGGCGTGTCGCGCAGCGGGTCACTGGTAAGGGAAATGAAGGTGATGTCTTGCGCCTTGTCACCCAACAGCTCGCGGACTTCCTTGAGCTTTTGCGTGATCAGCGGGCAGGCATCGTTGCAACTGGTGAAAATCACGTTGAGCAGAACGATGCGGTTTTGCAGTGCATCGCTGTAGAAGCGCAGGGTCTCGCCATTCTGATCCTGCAACGGCGTGTCGGTGAACCAGGTTTTCGCGTCGTGGGTGCCTTTGGCCGGCGCGGCAGCCATAGCGGCTGGCGGTTCTGAAACGTGACCTTCGTGGGCCAGCGCGACGTTGCTGAGAATCCAGAAACATACGGTCAGGGAGATCCAGTCGAGCAGTCTCATGGCTGTTGCTCCATGGCGATGGCGGTGTGTTTGGCGTGGGTGCGCAGGCCGCTGAGTTTTTCCACTTCCTTGGCCAGCAACGCCGGATCGGTGAAGCCGTAGTAGCGCATCCAGTGGCGGCTGTCGCCGTCGCCGACGAGGATCAGCGGTTGATGACTCTTCAGGTCGCCACTGAAACTGCCCAGGCCCTTGAGGGTTTCATTGATCGACTGTGGCGAACCGGTCAGCCAGCTCCAGCCCGGGCCGCGCTGGAAGGCGCGCGCATAATCCTGCAAGCGTTTCGGGTCGTCGCGTTGCGGGTCGATGCTGATCGACACCAGTTGCACTTCCTTGCCGACCCGCGCGCCGAGCTGTTTCTGCACCTTGCCCATGATCGAAGAGACCACCGGGCAGACCGTGGTGCAACTGGTGTAGATGAAGCTCATGACAACGATTTTGCCCTGCACCAGGTCTTGTTCGAGGCGCACGGTTTTGCCGGTCTGGTCGAGTAGCGGCACGTTGGCGAATTTCACCTGGGTGTGTTCTTGCGTGCTGCTGGCGGGGGCTTTGTGCCCGGCGTGTTCGTCCGCCGAATGGGCGTTGGCGTGTTGAACGCCGAGGCTCAACAGGCACAGGGTCAGCAGGCCACTGGATGCAAATCGGTTCATGTCGAAACTCCTCTTCAACGGGCCTGGCCGGGGGCTACCCGAACACTGGCAAAGGTCTTGTCATCGAAAGCGGCGCCCAGCGATGCCGCGCGCACATGCAGGTACCAGGCGCCGCTGCGGTCGAGGGTGATTGGCGCCTCATACACGCCGTCGGCGACTTCCAGCGCCGCCACTTCACGCGGATGCGAGGTGGGCGCGAGGTAGTAGCGCAGTTGCACGTCTTTGACGCCGCTGCGTTGGGTTTTGTCTTTGCCCTGAACGATGCGGAAGCGCACGACGTAGGGGTCGTTGAGCGCTACGGCAGTCTTGTCGAGGAGGAACTCGACTTTCGGCTGGCCGAGATGTTTTGGCTGTTTGCCGTCGCTATCAATCTGCGCGGTAAAGCAGTGAATGATGTTCGGTTGATTGAGCAGGAACGCCACGTCGAAACGCCCCGCTGCCGGCAGTTTCACCCGTGCGCTGTACAGGCCCGGCGAGACTTCGCGCAGGCTGCGATCAATGACCATGGCAGCGCGGGCGATCTGGCCACGGTTGGGGTAACCGGACATCGGCGCGTTCATGCCTTCGGCGTAGAAGTAGGTGGTGTTGTCCACCGGGTTGACCACGAACACCGCGTTGTCATCGCGCGACACCGCGAGGCTGGAGGCCAGCGGCAAGTCCCCGGCCAGGCGCGGTGCTTGCGGGCCGGCTTCGAAACCCTGGCTGATCGGTTGGCGACCTTCGCCGAGCGAGGACAGGTTGATCATGGTGACTTTCGGTGAAGCGAGTCCGCGGATGTACGCGTAAGCCTGGGTGAACACCACTTGGTAGGGTTCGGCGCTGGCTTCCAGATCATGGATGGCGCTGTTGGTGGCGGCATCGATGACGCTGGCGCGGTTTTCCACGGTATTGAGTACCACGCCGAAGCGGCCGTCGGCGCTGAATCCCATGGGGCCGAGACCTTGTTGCAGTTTGATGACCCGGCGAATGGCGTGGGTGCTGGCGTCGATCACGGTGACGGTGCCGTCCTTGCCATCGGCCACGTAGACGGCGCCGGACAGCGCCGAGTAGGCGACTGAAAGAGGATGGGAGCCGGTTTTGATCTGCTGGACGATGTTCAGGCTGGCGATGTCGATCACGCTGACGGTGCCGTCGTCGCGGTTGCTGACGAAGGCGAAGCGGCTGTCTTTGCTGAAGCTGATTTCGTGGTGGCCGCGACCGGTCTGCAAATATTTGAGGGGTTTGAGGCTTTGGCTGTCGATCACGGTGACGCCGGAGTCTGCAGGTTTGCTGGCGTTGTTGCCGACCCAGAGCAGGCGTTCATCCGGTTGCAGCGCCACCCGCACCGGTTGGCTTCCGGCGCTGATCGAGTCGATGACTTTGAATTGTTCACTGTCGATCACTGCCACTTCACCGGCTGTCGGCATCGAAACGAATACGCGTTTGTTGTCTTTGGGCGTGACCCAATCCATCGGCGGTTGCTTGAGTTCGATCCGCGCGAGGGTGCTGGTGATGCCGCCGACTGATACCGATGGATCAACCACGGCGATGCTCGCGTCGCGGTTCATCACCAGCAGGAAATAGCTGTTGAGGTCGAGCAACGGCCGCGCGCCGATGTTGGACTTGAGGAACACCCCGACCCGGGCTTTGCAGCTCTGGTCGCGGCCCTGGGCCTTATCGGCAGCGAGGGTTTGCGGATCGACCCAGGCACCCGGGGCCACGCCGGACAGAGGCTGGCCGGAAGCGCTGTCGCTGATGCGGAACTGCACATCGGCGAACTCGCCTTCACGCAGTTTGCCGTCGGCGGCCAGTGGCTTGAGATCGAAATCCACCGCCACACCATCACGGTTCAGCGTCTGCCCCCCGCCGGTCTGCGCCAACGCAATTTCACTCAGCGTCAGCAGCGCCCCGGCCATGGCCAGCGTGCAAATACCGATGATGTTGATGATCCTGTTCATACCACCCTCCCCTCATTTGCAAACTCATTCCCTGTAGGCCTTCGCCTGCTCGCGATGGCGTCATCCGCCGCACCCTCCGAAACCGAGTAGCCCCAATCGCGAGCAGGCGAAGGCCTACATGGGTTTTGCATTCATCCCGCCATCCTCACTACCAACCACAGCCCCTGTGGGAGCTGGCTTGCCAGCGATGGCGCCCTTCCAGTCACATCAATGGCGCCTGTGCCGACCTCATCGCTGGCAAGTCGAATCGTCGAACCGCAGCTCCCACAGGTTTTGCATTCATCCCGCCATCCTCACTACCAACCACAGCCCCTGTGGGAGCTGGCTTGCCAGCGATGGGGTCCTTCCAGTCACATCAATGGCGCCTGTGCCGCCGTCATCGCTGGCAAGTCGAATCGTCGAACCGCAGCTCCCACAGGTTTTGCATTCATCCCGCCTATCTCACTGCCCACCGCAGCCCCTGTGGGAGCTGGCTTGCCAGCGATGGCGCCCTTCCAGTCACATCAATGGCGCCTGTGCCGACCTCATCGCTGGCAAGCCAGCTCCCACAAGGATTTGCATCCACAGGCATGTTGTCGTTGCACCTGCTTCTACTGCCCCTGCGGTGCCGGTTCCGGTTCGTTGGTTACGCGCAGCAGTCCCCATAATCCGGAGGTGTTGCCGTAGGCCGCGTAGTCGCGGAACAGGTAGTCGCCGGGGATCGCGTTGCTGCCGCCGGCGCTCGGGATCATGAAGCTGAAGTGCGCGGCCGGCAGGATGCTTTCGTGGGCGCCGATGTACATCGACATCGGGTTGTAGCCGAAGCGCACCGAGCCCACGCCCGGCGTGCCCATCGGATAACCACCGACATCGCTCTTCTCGGCCTGGAACGGGTTCACCGACCAGACGTGCCCGTCGAGCTGGAACGTGGTGCCGCGACTGCCACCGCTCGGCATCAAAATATGCGTACGGAACGGCTGCCCCGGTTTGGCATAGAGCACCGGCGTCTGCGGATCGCCACCCACCAACGCATTGCTGTAAGCCATGTGCGCATTGACCATGTCGCCATAACCCGCGCCATCGGCGTGACCAAACGGTGCGTCGGGGGCGAGGCCGAAGCGATACCACAGCGGCTCGGTCTTGTAGTTGATCGCCATGCTCGAGTTGTCCTGCGGATCGGTCGGCACGCCGAAGCCTTCAGCGGCAATTCCTTCCACCGGCCGGCCATTGGCCCAACGAGTGTTCAACGCCTTGTGCCAGACCATCGCGAAGTCGCGGTAGCTGGTCTGCCCAGGCGCCGTCACCGTTGCGTTGACCTTGCGTGCATCGTCAACCCAGGTCGCGCCGATCGGCAGAATACTCATCGCCCCGCCAAGACCTTTTTGCGGCTGCTTGATCACGTCCGCCGGGGTGATGTTCAAGCCGCCGAACTCCACTGCCGTGGCGTTGATGTTGTCGACGCTGCGACCCAGTTGAGTCACCGGTTTGCCTTCACGCTCCAGATGCCCGGCGTAGTACTGATAGGTACGGGTCGGGTACGCGCCGCTGTTGCCGACGCGCGGTGGCACGGTCTGGATCGGGTTGGCGCCGACGTTGGCACCGTCGGATTTAGTGATGTCGTACGCCAGTAATTGCGCATGCAGGCCGACGTGGCTGGACGGCCGCATCAGGTTGTTGCTGAAGGTGGTCGAGCCCAGCCCGCTGTTGCGATCACGCTTGACCATGCCTTGCATCACCGCCGTCTGGGTCAGGTCAGGCATGACACTCGGCAGACGGTTTTCCAGGGTGATGTTGATGCAATCCCCTGCCGCCGCACGCAGCACCAGCGGTTCAACCGGGATGCCGGGTTTCAGCTTGCCGCTGAGCGGATCCAGATCGGATTTACGCACGTACAGGATCGCGGTCGGATCATGCAGCGGCCCGCTCTGTCCGCCAATGGTGATGGTTTCGCCATCCTCCGGATCGGTCACGGTGACTTGTGGAATGCTCACCGTGCGCGAGTTCAGCACCAGGGTGCCACCCGCCGGATTCAGCGGCCCGCCGACATGCTGCCCGAGTCCTTCGGGATCGCCGATGGTCAGGCCCAGCGAGTTGCCGAGGATGTCGTTGGCCAGCGCCGCCACCACTTCATAGTTGCGCTGTACCGTCGGCCGCGTACCGATGCCATTGGGGTTGGCACTGATCCGCGGGCAACTGCCCTCGAACGCCACGGTGTTGCGCATGCCCGCCGGATTCGGGTTGTTGGGGATGGCGAACAGGTCGGCGCGTTTGGCGGTGTAGTTGCGCATCACGCCCCAGATACCGCTCCAGTAGCCTTCGATCGAAGCGTCCATCGAGTACAGATAATCACCCGTTGTCGCAGCGGAACTGGAGAGCATCGACACCGGCGCAATAAAGCCCATCTGCTCGGAGATGCCGATCATCTGCGAGGCGCGCCAGCCGGAGTTGGAGCTGTTGCCGAACCCGGAACCGCTCTGCAGCCATTTCACACCGTGCAGGGTGACGTTGTGCTCTTCTTCATGGCCGCCGGCATGCACCCGCAGCCGCACGTTGTCGCCGGTGTAGGTGCGCAGCATCGGTGTGAACGGGTCACCCGGTTCAGCGCCACCCTTGTTGATGTGCGGCGGAAACAGCGTGGTGCCGCCGGTTGGGCCGGTGGCGGCGGTGAGCAGATTCGGCGCCAGGTTCATCGCCGGAATTGCGCGGTCGGTGCGGCTTTGCATGGCGAATGACAGATCGCCACCGAGGCCGTCAGCCTGCATGCCACGCTTGCCGTCCGGGCCGACCTTGTTCGGGTCGTACACGCGCAGGGCCAGCGGTTCGTTGCGATAGTTGACGACGAACATGCCCGGATCATCCA
Source organism: Pseudomonas sp. PB103 (assembly GCF_009764635.1). Classification (NCBI taxonomy): domain Bacteria; kingdom Pseudomonadati; phylum Pseudomonadota; class Gammaproteobacteria; order Pseudomonadales; family Pseudomonadaceae; genus Pseudomonas; species Pseudomonas sp. PB103. The sequence continues at coordinate 37,783 of NZ_RWIL01000113.1, forward strand.
CCGAAATTGCCTGCGGACATGGCCGGCTCGGGCAGCCCGGGACCTGACCGCCCTGCACTTCCAGCACGCCTTCAAGCAAGTTGCTGGCGTTGTTACGCACCGGCGGATTGATCGCGTAGCGGAAGCTGTCAGCGGTGGCCGGGAACGCTTGCGCATTTGGCACACCGTTAGGGCCGGCACCGACATAGACGCCAGCTTCATAGGCATGCTGGAAGTCGCTGTACTCGAGGAAGAACTCGCGGAAGCTGTCGTTCTTGCCGTCGCCATCAAGGTCGCCGGTATTGATCACCGCTTGCCACGAGGTCGGCCCGCCGTCCTGACGCGCGCCGCTGTACAGAGGCTCACCGGTTTCGGCGTGGAACCAGGTCGAACCGGCCGGTTCCGCCAACACGGTGGCGTACAGACCAATCTGCTGATGCGTCGATGGGCCCAGGTGGTCGTGGGTGAAAATGGTGCCGAGGCCGCGATCGACGCCTTTGGCGTTGACCACCGGATCGACGAACCAGCGCTGCATCGCCGTGCGCGCACCGAGCCAATCGGCGCGGCCGTACTGGCCGAAGAACGGATGGTTCTTGGCTTTCGGGCAGGCCTGGGTGCCGTCGCGCGGATCAGTGCCGGCGCATTGGTTGAACTCGCGAATGGCGTGAATGCGTTCCTGCACGGCGCCGGGCGAGAGCACGCCGTCCTCGTAGTTCCAGCCGTTGGACGAGCCGTCCGCCGAGGTCAGGTCCCACTTCGGCAGGTGAATGTGCTGACCGATCACATCGGTCGGCGTGCGCACCTGATAGTCGTCCATCTCATAGGTGGCCGGCACCAGGTTGGTTTGCTGGTACTGCACGCAATCGAAAGTGTTCATGCGCATCACCAGCGGTTCTGGCGGACGCTGCTTGGTGATCACCGGCCAGGCGTCTTCCCACAGCGCGAGAATGCGCGCCTGCGGGAAGTGATAGCCGACCTTGTTGTACACCGCGTCGAACTGAATGTTGGCAGCTTTGTAGATGCGTGGGCGGTCGGCGGTGAAGCTTGAGGCGCCGACAAAGGACATGCCGTCGATGCGCTCGCCGCTGGCAAACTCACCGCTGCCGGCGCTGCTGGTCAGGCGTTTTTGCCGGTCGTCCATGCACGGTTCGTAGTACGGCGCACCGGCCATCGGCAAGGCACCATTGGTACGGAAAGCCTTGGCCACCACTTGATTGCCGGGCAACAAGGCATAGCTTGGATGGTCTTTTTTCGCGTGGAAAGACATCGCGGCTTGTTCGACTTCGGTGCCTTCTTCCGGCAGGTAAATCGGTTTGGCGCGGGTGACTTCCTTGGAGAAGTCCAGCGAGGTGGTCACAGTGTGCGCTTCGCCACCGGCCGAGACGCCGTCGAGGGTATGACGCTGCAAGCCGCCATTCCAGCCACCGGATTGCGCCGGGTCGAGGTTGGCCCACAGCGCTTTACCGCTGGCCTTAAGCGATTGCGCGGTGGCGGCGTCGAGCATGTCCAGCGGCGGAGTGGGTGGACGTTGGCCGACCGAGCTTTCCATGCCGCCGATCCAGAACGGATAGCCAGGGTTTTTCAGGCTGCCGTCGGCATTGCGGTTGGCTTCGCTGCGATCAACCAGCGCCAGCGAACCGATGGCTTGACCACCGGCATTGCCGCCATGGTGCTCACCGTCGTCATCGCCCTCTTCTTCATTCTCGTCGTCATCATTGCCGGCGATCAGGGTTTCGCCGATTTTCGGCACGACCACGACTTTGCCCGGCATCGGTGCCATGGCTTTGCCCGGCAGCGGCACTATCGCTGGAATCGGTGTGCCGGCGACGATTTCGCCATCAGGCAAGGCGCGTGCGCCGGTCGCCGGTTTACCGCTGCGCAGGGCAAACGGTTCGCTGTGATAACCGTCGGCGCCTTGCTGGGAAACGTCGAGCCGGGTGCCTTCTTCGAACACATCGTGCACCCGCCACATGGCCCACATGCCTTGGGCAAAGTGCGGATAAAAATGGCAGTGATAGATCGCATCGCCGGCCACGCGGTTGCGGTTGCCCGATCCGCCGTTGGCGATTTCATAGGTGTAACCGGCGCCCGGGCCGATGCCCTGGGCATCGACGTAATCGGAGTTGTCGTCGTTGGGGTTGAACAGCCACTGATGGCCGTGCAAGTGAAAGATGTGCTGCTCATGGCCGTTGTGGGTGTTGCGGAATTTGACGAAGTCACCGATGTAGCTGTGGTTGACGTTCGATGGCTCCGACGGATACAGCGCCATGGTCGCTTTCACACCGATCTGATCAGCGCGTGGTGTCTGGCCAGGGGCGATGTTCTCAAGCCCGGCGTTGGCCGGTACGTCGACCAGCATCGCCACGTCGCCGACGGTGTGCGAGCTGAGGAAGAATTCTTCGTAGGCGCAGGACAGGCAGTCGTGCATCGGCCCGACGCCCAAACGGTTGGCCACCACTTCGGCGCCCATGCCACCTGAGCCGTAGTTGATCATGAACGAGTCGCGAGTCGGCTCCAGCACATGAGCCATCACCGGGTCGGCCCAATAGGCTGGAAACGCTTGAGTGGCGGCGGTTTCATCCTGGAATTGCGAGGCGAAATCGCGGAACGCTTCCAGTCGATTGGGGATTGCCGGGTTGCGTTTGCCCATCGACTCCAGCGGATAGGTGCTGGGCGGGAAGCTGCCGTCGGCGTTGCTGCCCATGACGATGGCGTCGCTTTCGCTGGAAATGATTTCATTGCCGTCGACCATGCCGATGATTGGCGTACCGGCCTTGCCTTCGCGTAACCACGGTTCGCGCTGCGGGTAGCGCGCCTGGTAATCAACGATCGGTTGACCGGTGGGTGCGTGGCCCGTGGTGGCCAGGCGCATTTCTTCTTCGGTGAGGGTGTTGCGATAGGTGCGACCGCCCTTGGGCAGGACGACAACCTGGCCGAACAAGCCATTGGCGACGTTGCCGGCCGCGCCCTCGCCGCCAAACGTCGCACCACGGCTGCTGACAGCAAACGCGCCTTCACGCTCAGCGTACAGGGTGTAAGAACGGCTCGCACCCGGCGGCACCAAGGTGTTGGCGTTACGCCCGGTGAACGAAGAAATGTCATCAATGCTGTTCACCGCTTGCAGGCCATTGACCTGGAAACCGACGTGACGATCAGCGACTTGCTCATCGACTTTGAAGTCTTCAGCCGCGTTGGCGTTTTCCACGCCCTCCTCTTCTTCACCTTCATTCTCGAAGTGCTTGTTCGGGTTGGCCTGATAGTCGAGCAGATTTTGCAGATTGATCGTCAGGCAATCACCCGCCGCCACGCGCAACACCAGTGGCCGTGGCCGCTTGTCCGGGCGCAGCGAAACCTTGCCCGGCACCGCTGAACCGCCGTAGGCCAGCGACATGTTGCGGTCATCCACCACGTCGCGGCGCAGGGCGAACATCATGCCGTTGATGTTCTGCGCACCGAGGCGGTTGAACATCAGCGGTTGATCGAAGGCGACGACGTTGGCCACCAGGTTGCGCTCGCAACGTACGGCCGCGCCGGCCAGCTCGACGCTGAGCATCGAGGCCAGAATCAGCAGCCAGTTCAATAGAGACGGAGCGTGATGAAAGCCAACCATGATCAGTAACCTCGTAGTGGGTGCTCTTGGGAACACTTCTCGACAAATGCCTCGGAGCAATCCGCGTGCCACAAAAAATTGCATTAGCGTTCAATCAGTTACCGCGACGACTTGAGAGTCCGGGGCAAATCCCCCACCCCTTTTCCCCACTTTTCGGGTGTATCCGGTTTGCCCCGAAAGTGGGGAAAACCGGGTTGGGGGTCACAACGGCGCATCCATGGCCAACCCCTGCAGACGCCGGTACTGACGCAACACATTCGGTACATACCGCTGGGTTTCGGCGAACGGCGGAATCACCCGGCCACGGCTAAGCACCGCGTCGGGCCCGGCGTTGTAGGCCGCCACGGCGAGGGCGATGTCGTTGTCGAACAGGGTCATCAGGCGCTTGAGGTATTTCGCGCCGCCCTGGATGTTGGCCTTGGGGTCGTAGACGTCGGTCACACCCATTTCCCGCGCGGTGTCGGGCATCAACTGCATGAGCCCACCCGCGCCTTTGGCCGAGGTTGCGCCGGGGTTGTAGTGGGATTCTGCGTTGATCACCGCGTGCAGCAGCGCTTCGGGTAACTGGTTGACTTTGGCGGCTGCCGAAACCAGTTCCGCATAGGGTTGGTTGGCGATCATTTGCGGCTGTTGATCGAGGCTGGCCACAGGCATTTCAGCCTCGTGGATCACCCGTTCGTAGGTGCGTCCGGGCCGGTGAACGTTGGACAGCACGTAGCTGCCCTTGGCGTCCACCGAGATGAACACATCGGCCTGCGCGGCGCCGCTGAGCAGCACACAACCGAGCAATCCGCTGGCGAGAAATTTCATGTCGGGCCTCCCCGGATCGGCCCCGATAAATTGGGGGAAATGCCCCAATGGCCGATCACGTTTGAGCCATACGCAAGCACTGTGCCGACTCTTGAAAGCCTCGTATTACAAGGGTTCCGGCATGCGAGCAGGTTTTTAACGGGTGCTGAGCATGGCAATTGCATAAGCCCTTCAGGCGACACGGCTGCCACTCACGGGAGGTCATCATGAAGCTGCAATTTCGTCCGCGTGGCCAACGCGGTTTTACCCTGCTCGAACTGCTTGTGGTGCTGGTGGTGCTCGGCCTGTTGGCCGGGATCGTCGCGCCGAAATACTTCGCCCAACTCGGTCGCTCCGAAGTGAAAGTGGCCAAGGCGCAGATCGAAGGGCTGAGCAAGGCGCTGGATATCTATCGACTGGAAGTCGGCCACTACCCGTCCACCGAACAGGGCTTGCAGGCCTTGGTCACCGCACCGAGCGACGAGGCGAAATGGACCGGCCCGTACTTGCAGAAAAAGCTGCCGCAGGACCCGTGGGGACGTAATTACGCCTACCGCTATCCCGGCGAAAACAGCGAGTACGACTTGCTGTCGATGGGCAAGGACGGCCAGCCCGGCGGCGAAGGCGAAAACGCTGAAGTGACCAATTGGCAGTGAGCGGAGCGCGGCCCATGCGATTTCATTTGAAAGCGGTCGGCAAGGCGGGCGTGGTGTCCTTGAGCGTCGAGGCAGCGGGCGACAGCGAAGCGCGGCGCATTGCCGAAGATCAGGGTCTGCGCGTGCTCAGTTCGCACGCCGACAAGCATTGGCGCTCGCTACGACTGCGTCAGCGCGAAACCTTCAATCTGGTGTTGTTCAGCCAGGAACTGACCACGCTGCTCAATGCCGGCCTGCCGTTGATCGATGCGCTGGAAAGCCTCGCCGAAAAAGAAAACGCCCCCGCTGCCCGGAAAACCTTGAGTGAGCTGGTGCGCCTGCTTTATGAGGGCAAATCCTTCTCCCAGGCGTTGGGCCAGTTGTCGGCGGTGTTCCCGCCGTTGTACGTGGCGCTGGTACAGTCCAGCGAGAAGACCGGCGCGGTCGGCGATGCGCTGGGTCGCTACGTCAGCTATCGGCAGCGCATGGACGAGGTGCGGCAGAAGATCATCAGCGCCTCGATCTATCCAATGCTGTTGCTGATAGTCGGCGGTGGCGTGGTGCTGTTCTTGATGGGTTATGTGGTGCCGCGCTTCAGCCTGGTGTTCGAAGGGCTGGGCAATAACCTGCCGTGGCTATCGCAGGTGTTGATGAGCAGTGGCATGTTCTTGCATGCGCATCAGGCGGAATTTTTCGGTGCGCTGGCGGCGATTGTCATCGCCCTCGCCGTGCTGCAAAAACAACCGGCGTTTCGCCGAGGGCTGGATCGGCTGGTGGAGAAACTGCCGGCGGTGCATCAACGGATTTTCATGTATGAGCTGGCGCGGTTTTATCGTTCGCTGGGGATTCTGCTGCAAGGCGGGATTCCGCTGGTGACCGCCATGGCCATGGTCCGAGGTTTGCTCACCGTGGCTTCGCGGACGCGACTGGATCAGGCCTGCGAGCGGGTGCGCGAGGGGCAATCGTTGTCCACCGCGCTGGAGCTCAATCACCTGGTGACGCCGGTGTCGCTACGACTGCTCCGGGCCGGCGAACAGTCCGGCAACCTCGGGCAGATGATGGAGCGCAGCGCCGACTTCTACGACGAGGAAATCAGCCGCTGGCTGGAGTGGTTCGTGAAGTTGTTCGAGCCGCTGCTGATGACGTTTATCGGCCTGCTGATCGGGGTCATCGTGATCCTGATGTACATCCCGATTTTCGAACTGGCGTCGAGTATTCACTGACCCCCGGGAACGGGTCCGGTCCCTGCAACAACGCACTTTTACGTTCCCAACAAGACCACAAAGACGGAGAACGATATGCACATTAAAAAGCTCGTGCTCGCAATGGCCATCGGCGCAGTTCTGTCAGCGTCCACCGTGCTGATTCCGGATAGTCTTTCCGGCATTTCCAGTGTTCAGGCCAAGGAAGGTGGCAGTGGCGGTGGAGGGAGTGGTGGCGGTGGACACGGCGGAGGGGGTGGCGGTAACGGCGGAGGGGGTGGCGGTAACGGCGGAGGAAATGGCGGCGGGCATGGCGGTAGTGGTGGAGGCGGCGGAAGCGGCGGTGGCGGTGGCGGTGGCGGTGGCGGTGGCGGCAATGGTGGTGGCCACGGCGGCAGTGGCAATGGTGGAAGTGGTCACGGTGACGGCGGCAGTGGACACAGCGGCAGCGGCCAGGGCTCCGGACACTCCGGTGATTCCGCCTCATCCTCCGGCCGCAACGGCACCCACGCCGAGCCAGGCGATGATCATGGCGTGCACCGGGCCGGTGAAGTCGGCGATGACCATGGCGTCCACCGCGCTGGCGAAGTCGGCGACGACCGAGGACTGCATGCAGCAGGCGAACCGGGGGATGATCGCGGCGTACATGTCGGCGGCGAACCCGGCGACGACAAACGCACCAACTGACAATCCTGCAACACCACGAACCCTTGTGGGAGCTGGCTTGCCAGCGATGAGGCCAGATCAGACACTGCTGCATTGCCTGATCCACCGCCATCGCTGGCAAGCCAGCTCCCACAGGGTTCAATGGTGTACGCAGATCCACAGTCGTCTGCGATCAACTGTAGGAGTGAGCCTGCTCGCGGCGTACATGTCGGCGGCGAACCCGGCGACGACAAACGCACCCACTGACAATCCTGCAACACCACGAACCCTTGTGGGAGCTGGCTTGCCAGCGATGAGGCCAGATCAGACACTGCTGCATTGCCAGACCCACCGCTATCGCTGGCAAGCCAGCTCCCACAGGGTTCAATGGTGTACGCAGATCCACAGTCGCCTGCGATCAACTGTAGGAGTGAGCCTGCTCGCGGCGTACATGTCGGCGGCGAACCCGGCGACAACAAACGCACCAACTGACAATCCTGCAACACCACAAACCCTTGTGGGAGCTGGCTTGCCAGCGATGAGGCCAGATCAGACACTGCTGCATTGCAGACCCACCGCCATCGCTGGCAAGCCAGCTCCCACAGGGTTCAATGGTGTACGCAGATCCACAGTCGCCTGCGATCAACTGTAGGAGTGAGCCTGCTCGCGATAGCAGTGAGTCAGGCACAGCATAAGTGTCTGAATAATCGCTATCGCGAGCAGGCTCGCTCCTACAGTTTGATCTGCGTAAGGATCAGAGGGCGACGTTGCTTTGGTTGAGGCGTTCGCGCAGGAACTCGATCAGCGCCTGCACCGGTCGTGAAGCCTGACGATGCTGCGGATAGACCGCCGATAGCGTCAGCGGCTCCGGACGCAAATCATCCAGCACCGGCACCAGCCGGCCATCCTTCAGCGCCGCGCCAACAATAAACGTCGGCAAATACGTAATCCCCATCCCCTGCACCGCCGCATCCCGCAGCAGCTCGCCGTTGTTCACCCGCATGCGTCCAGTGACATTCACCAGCACCGGCTTGCCCTGCCCCGCGTTGAAGCGCCATTGCACCGAACGACTATGCCCGTACGGCAAACAGTCATGGCTGTGCAGGTCTTCCGGTTCAAGGGGCGTGCCGCGTTCAGCCAGATACGCCGGGCTGGCGCAGTACACCCGTTCGATGGAAGCGATACGGCGGGCGATCAAGGTCGAGTCTTCCAGCACGCCGATGCGCAACGCCAGGTCGTAGCCTTCACCGAGCAGGTCAACCGGCCGATCACTCAGATCCACCTCTACCGTGACCTCCCGGTAGCGCTGCAAAAACATCGGCAGCAGACAACCGAGATGCGCCACGGCAAACGACAGCGGCGCACTCACGCGGATCGTCCCACGCGGCTCGGCGGTCTGCCCGGCGATGCCCTGCTCCACCTGCTCGACTTCGCCGAGCAAGCGCAACGCCGACTCGTAATAACTCTGGCCCAGCGGCGTGACGTCCAGTCGCCGCGTCGAGCGGTTCAACAACCGTACGCCGAGGCGTTCTTCCAGCTGCATCAAACGCCGGCTGACGAACTGCTTGGACAGCCCCAGTTGATCAGCCGCCGACGTGAAGCTGCCGGACTCCATGACCTGGCAAAAAATACGCATGTCTTCGAACGGGTTCATTGTCACTCTCTGGTGGACAGTTAAACGCTTTATAGCCGCTTTTTCACTTTCGAGCAGCTCATTAATCTGTGCTCACGGTTTGAAAACAACCCCCTACCGGTAGGAGCTGCCGCAGGCTGCGATCTTTTGATCCTGATCTGCGCAGAGGCTGGAAAAAGGCCAAAGCAGGATCAAAAGATCGCAGCCTGCGGCAGCTCCTACATCACACATTTGAAAATGGAATTGAACATGAACATTAAAAAGACGCTGACCGCCTCCCTCCTCGCCCTCTCCATCGGCAACGCTTTCGCCGCCGAAAGCAGCGGTGTCGAACACAACACCCAAGCCTTCCTCAACGCCCTCACCGCCGGTGGTGGCAAACCACTGGAGCAACTCAGCCCGAAAGACGCCCGTGCGGTGCTGACCGGTGCGCAGGCTTCGGTGAAAGTGGATTTGTCCGGTGTTGAAGTCAGCGACAAGGCGATCAAGGTCGATGGCCAGACGATCAACCTGAAAGTGGTGCGTCCAGCCAAGGTCAAAGGCGAATTGCCGGTGTTCATGTTCTTCCACGGCGGCGGCTGGGTGCTCGGTGATTACCCGACGCACCAGCGCTTGATTCGTGACTTGGTGGTGGGTTCCGGCGCCGTCGCGGTGTACGTCGATTACACGCCGTCGCCGGAAGCGCAGTACCCGACCGCAATCAACCAGGCCTACGCCGCAACCAAATGGGTGGCCGAGCACGGCAAGGACATCGGTGTCGACGGCAAGCGTCTGGCAGTGGCCGGCAACAGCGTCGGCGGCAACATGGCGGCGGTCGTGGCGTTGATGGCCAAGGAACAGAAAACCCCGGCACTGCGCTTTCAGCTGTTGATGTGGCCGGTGACCAACGCGCAGTTCGATGACGGTTCGTACCAGCAATTTGCCGAAGGCCATTTCCTCACCAAAGGCATGATGCAGTGGTTCTGGGACAACTACACCACCAACCCGGCCGAACGTGCGCAGATCCATGCCTCGCCGCTGAACGCCAGCGCCGAACAGCTCAAAGGCTTGCCTGCCGCCCTGGTGCAGACCGCCGAATTCGACGTGCTGCGTGACGAAGGTGAAGGCTATGCGCGGCATCTCGATGCGGCCGGCGTGGCGGTGACCTCGGTGCGTTACAACGGGATGATTCATGACTTTGGCCTGCTCAATCCGCTGAGCCAGATTCCTGAAGTGAAGGCAGCGGTGCGTCAGGCAGCGGCTGAGCTGAAAACCCATTTGAACTGAGCCCAAGCCCTCGCCACACCCAACAGTGTGGTGAGATCTCCCTGCAAATGAAGAACCTGTGGTGAGGGGATTCATCCCCGTTCGGCGGCGCAGCCGTCGTGAAATCAGCGAATGCGGTATTTCAGAAAAATCGTAGTCGATGGTTTTAGGGTCGCTTCGCAACCCAACGGGGATAAATCCCCTCGCCACAGGTTCCTCAATGACAAAATTATTATCGCCCGCAGAGTTCGACTTAGACTGGAGTCTTCCATGTCCTTCCTCCTCACCCACCTGCTGTCCCTGAGCGCTGTTCTGCTGCTGCTCGACGCCGTGCTCTGGCACTTCACGCCCTTCACCCATCGTGCGCCGAAAGTGGCGGTGCGCCTGGCGCTGTTTCTGGCCTTCAGCGCGCTGGTGATCAACGCCGGTGTCAGCCCGTTGCAGGCGCCGCTGTTCGCCGAAGATCGCGTGGCGCAACTGGGGGCAACGGCGCTGGGGATTCTCTGGTGGCTGTATGCAGCTCGCGTGTTGACCGAAGTGATCGGCCTGGCGCTGATGCGCCGCATCGGTCACAGCGGGCGGTTGTTGCAGGACGTCATCGGTGCGCTGGTGTTTCTGGTGGCCATCGTTGCCGCCGCCGGTTACGTGCTGGAACTGCCCGTGAAGGGCCTGCTGGCGACGTCCGGCGTGGTTGCCATCGTTGTCGGTCTGGCGCTGCAAAGTACCTTGGCTGACGTGTTTTCCGGGATCGTGCTCAACACCACCAAACCCTACCAAGTAGATGATCTGGTGATGATCGACGGCGTCGAAGGCAAGGTTTTCGACATCGACTGGCGCGCCACGCATCTGCTCACCAGCGCCGGGACCATGGCGGTGGTGCCGAACTCGGTTGCGGCCAAAGCGAAAATCGTCAACCTCAGCCGCCCGAACAACATGCACGGCGTGTCGATCAGCATCAAAGTGCCGAACCACATTCGCCCGCGCCGGGTACTCGACGCGCTCGACCGTACCTTGCAGGGCAGCAATGCTCTGTTGCTCAGCCCGGCACCCAAAGCCGTGCTGAAAGAGACCGGTGAAACGATGTCGGAATACGTCGCCAGCGGTTTCATTGCCGAACTGGGCAAGAAAAGCGAAGTGCGCAATCAGCTGTTCGATCTGGCTCACCGGCATTTGGAAGCGGCAGGCATTTCGCGCCATCCAGACGGCGTAATTGAACCGTCCACCCGTGCTCGCGCGCTGCTCGATGAAGTGAAAATCTTCCGTTCGCTGAGCAGCGAAGAACGTGATCGCCTCGCCGAATCGATGGTCGCGCAGCAATACTCGGCGGGCCAGGTGGTGCTGGATCTGGACGAAGTGCCGGACAGTCTGTTCGTGATTGCCACCGGGGTGGTCAGCGCGACGGTGGCGGACGGCGACAGCAAGGTCGAGGCCGGGCGGATGGGGCCGAGTGAGGTCATGGGTGAACAGAGCATTCTGGCGGATACGCCGTCGCAGGCGACGTTCACCGCGCTGACGTCGAGCATCATTTATCGACTCGACAAGAACCTCACTCGTCAGTGCATGGAGCAGCGCACGGAGGTCAGTCGGGCGTTGAATAAATTGCAGGCGGTGCGTCAGCAGAACAGTCATCTCGCGTTGATGGCCAGGCCGGCGCCTGTCAGCAAAAGTGGTTTTCTGCGCTGGTTGCAGAGGCGCTGATTACAAAAGATCGCAGCCTGCGGCAGCTCCTACACGCATTCCCATGTAGGAGCTGCCGAAGGCTGCGATCTTTTGATCTTACTTGGCAGTGAACTTGGTATAGCTGTTGATCAGGTTGCGGTAGTTAGGCAGACGCTCCGACAGCAAATGCGCCAAACCTTCCATGTCGTTGCGCCAATCCCCCTGCAGCTCGCACGCCACCGAGAACCAGTTCAACAGGTGTGCACCCGCCGCCGACATCCGCGCCCACGCCGCCTGCTGCACGGTGGTGTTGAAGGTGCCGGACGAGTCAGTCACGACAAACACTTCATAACCTTCAGCAATCGCCGACAGCGTCGGGAATGCCACGCAAACGTCAGTCACCACACCGGCGATGATCAGTTGCTTGCGACCGGTGGCCTTGATCGCCTTGACGAAATCTTCGTTGTCCCAGGCATTGATCTGGCCCGGACGCTGAATGAACGGCGCATCCGGAAACTGCTCGCGCAACTCAGGCACGATCGGGCCGTTGGGGCCGGCGTCGAAACTGGTGGTGAGGATCGTCGGCAGTTTGAAGAACTTGGCGATGTCGCCCAGCGCCAGCACGTTGTTCTTGAATTCGTTCGGGGTGAAATCCTGTACCAGCGAGATCAGGCCGGTCTGGTGATCGACCAGCAATACAACCGCATCATCTTTGTTCAGACGTGTGTAAGGAACGCTCATGGGAAAACTCCTGATGGACGGATGGATGAAGCGTGAAGCGCCGACCGGATGGCCGGCGCTTTGGGGGAGAATCAGAAAGCGAAGCAGGAGCAGCCGAACGCGCCCCAGAACCCGGCAAAGTCGCTGACCGGCGCGTTCGACATCCGCGCCTTTTCATGGCTGTGGGTGTGTACGGCGCACGGCCCGCTGCACTGGTGCACCTGCGCCTGCAATGGCGAGTTCGGCCGCCAGTGGCCCGGGACTTTCACCACCGGCGACCAGTCCGGCAGCACCGGAATCGAGCGCGGGCCGAGGTCTTCGAAGTCGCCGGCAGCGTAAACAATCTTGCCGCCGACCACGGTCATGACCGATTCGATCCACTTGATTGCTTCTTCCTCGACATGGAAGAAGTCCGCGCTCAGCGCCGCCAGATCCGCCAGTTGCCCGACCTTGATCTGGCCCTTCTTGCCCTGTTCCGAAGAGAACCAGGCGCTGCCGTGAGTGAACAGTTCCAGCGCGGTGGTGCGCGGCAAACCTTCTTCGTACAGCGCCAGACCGCCGACGGTACGGCCGCTGACCATCCAGTACAGCGAAGTCCACGGGTTGTAGCTCGACACCCGCGTCGCATCGGTGCCGGCGCCGACCGGTACGCCTTCGGCGAGCATGCGTTTGATCGGCGGAGTCGCTTCGGCGGCTTGCTTGCCGTAGCGGTCGACGAAGTACTCGCCCTGGAACGCCATGCGATCCTGAATCGCAATGCCGCCGCCCAGCGCTTTCACCCGCTCGATGTTCTGCGGGGTGATGGTCTCAGCGTGGTCGAAGAACCACGGCAGACCGTTGAACGGAATGTCGCGGTTGACCTTCTCGAACACGTCGAGCATGCGGCTGATCGATTCGTTGTAGGTGGCGTGCAAACGGAACGGCCAGCGCTGTTCAACCAAGTGGCGCACCACCGGCTCCAGCTCTTCTTCCATGGTTTGCGGCAGGTCCGGGCGCGGTTCGAGGAAGTCTTCGAAGTCCGCTGCGGAGAACACCAGCATCTCGCCGGCGCCGTTGTGGCGCAGGTAGTCGTCGCCTTGGTGCAACTTGACGCTGCCGGTCCAGTTCTGGAAATCGCTCAGTTCTTCTTTCGGTTTCTGGGTGAACAGGTTGTAGGCGATGCGCACGGTCAACTGGTCGTCTTTGGCCAGTTGCTCGATCACTTGGTAATCGTCCGGGTAGTTCTGGAAACCACCGCCGGCATCGATCGCGCTGGTCAGGCCGAGGCGATTGAGTTCGCGCATGAACTGGCGGGTCGAGTTGACCTGATATTCCAGCGGCAGCTTCGGCCCTTTGGCCAGCGTCGAGTAGAGAATCATCGCGTTTGGCCGCGCGACCAGCATGCCGGTCGGGTTGCCGTTGGCATCGCGAACGATCTCGCCACCCGGCGGGTTCGGCGTGTCGCGGGTGTAACCGGCCACGCGCAGCGCGGCGCGGTTGAGCAAGGCGCGGTCATACAGGTGCAGGATGAACACCGGGGTGTCCGGCGCGGCCTGGTTGATTTCTTCCAGGGTCGGCATGCGTTTTTCGGCGAACTGGAATTCGTTCCAGCCACCGACCACGCGCACCCATTGCGGCGTCGGCGTGCGGTCGGCCTGATCCTTGAGCATGCGCAGGGCGTCGGCCAACGACGGCACGCCTTCCCAGCGCAATTCCAGGTTGTAGTTCAAACCGCCACGGATCAGGTGCAAGTGCGAGTCGTTGAGGCCGGGAATGACGCAGCGACCGTGCATGTCGACCACTTGCGTGTTCGGCCCGCGCAAGGCCATGGCCTGGTTGTCGTTGCCGACGACGACGAAGCGCCCATCGGTGATCGCCACGGCACTGGCCAGCGGTTTGGTGCGATCGACGGTATGAAATTGGCCATTGAACAGAATCAGATCGGCGCTCATCGCAGTTCCTCAAGCAAAGTAAAAAGGAGCAAACCCCGCGCGCTCAGCGTGGCGAGGTTTCTTGGGAATCGAGGTGTTCATGGGCCTGACTGGCTTCGAGCCACGGCGTAAACAAACGGGTGACCGGCGGCATCACTACGTACACCACCGACAGGACGATGGTCAGGGTGATCAGGAACGTGGCGACCACGTAATTGGACAGGATTGGATGCAGCCCCAGCAGCGGCCCCCAGATCAGGGGCACGAGCAAGGTGTGCGGCAGAATCACCAACAGCGAGACGACGGCCTGCTTCCAGCGCGGCGGCGGCGAAGCAGCATCGGCCAACGGCGAGAACCAGAACTCTTTGATCGGCGCAACTTCGGTCTGATCGCCATCAGCCAGCATCGGCGCGGCTTCGGCGACCAGTGCCTGACGCTGCGGCGACTCCAGCCAGCCTTGCATCGCTTCAGTGGAGCTGAAACGCAGCACACAGGTGTAGAAATCGAGACGGCCGCGTTTGCCACGCACCACATCTACGCCCAAATGGCCTTCACGCTGGCTCGCCACGCGGACGATATTGCGCAGCCAGGCTTCATACGTCGACTCGAAACCGGCCTTGATCCGGTGCTTGATGATCAACGTGACGGTCTCATCGGCCCCCGGTGCTTGTGGATTGAGGACTTCAGGCATAACGCAGCACTCCGGGCAAACGAACAGGAATCACCAGCCGTCCCGGCCCGGCGATCAACACAGTGGTAAACAGGATCAACAGCAACCAGCCGAACTGCCCCTCGGCCACACTCCATTGCGGATGCACGACCAGCAGTGCTACCAGCAGCACAAAGAGAATAGGCACGCAGGCCAATCGCGCCAGTAACCCGGCGACGATCAGTAGTGGACAGAGGACTTCGGCGAAGATCGCCAGGATCAGGGTGAGGTGGGCGCCGAGGTGGAACGGGTCTTCGATCAATTGCAGTTGCGCGGTGAAGTCCAGCAGCTTGGGCAAACCGTGGACCCACATTAAAAACAACCCGCCGCTGACCCGCAGGAACAGCAAACCGATGTCGCGTGCCTGTTCATCCCGTTGAGCAACGTGCATGGGCCCACCCTTGAATAGTTATTGGGGTGAATCATGCCGTGGAGGGCTGGGAGGAAATTGGATGGGTGTGCTCAGTTCTGCGCTGTGCCGGGATTCTGTGAACACCGCAACCTCCTGTGGGAGCTGGCTTGCCAGCGATAGTGGAGTGTCAGACGCCATCACCGTTGGCTGAGCTGACGCCATCGCTGGCAAGCCAGGCTCCCACAGGATTTCTGATCGTTCCTACACTCGATGGAGCTGCCACGATTCGCTGCGAGACGAATGAGGGTGGCAGCGCACCGACAATTCCTGGTTCACACCCATCCAATGTAGGAGTGAGCCTGCTCGCGATGGCGGTCTGTCAGACACGGCAATGTTGCCTGATAAACCGCTATCGCGAGCAGGCTCACTCCTACAGGGGGTGATGCGTACTTGAGGACTGCAATGGGATTTAAATCGCCGGGATATCCAGCGGCGCCGCCATGAATTGGCTGATCCTTGCGCGCAGCCATTTCTCCGCCGGATCGTTGTCATGCACCCCGCTCCACGCCATCGACAACTGCGCGGCATCGATCGGGAATGGCGGATCTTCGGCGCGCAGAGCACAGCCTTCCACCAGTGCGCAGGCGGCGTAATCCGGCACAGTGGCAATCATTTCGGTGCCGGCGAGCAAGGCGCGCAAGCCGCTGAACTGCGGCACGCCGAGGACCACGCGGCGACTGCGACCGACCTTGGCCAGATCCATGTCGATATTGCCGCTCAAGTCGCCAGAGAACGAAACCATCGCGTGCGGACGTTCGCAGTATTCGTCCAGCGTCAGCGGCCCCGGACGATCATCGCCACGCAAGACTTTGCAGGGAATGTCGCGCAGTTTCTTGCGTTTGGCGTTGGCCGGCAGGTCGGTGGTGTAGCTGACGCCCACAGAGATTTCACCCGAGGCCAGCAGCGTCGGCATCAACAGGTAGTTGGCGCGCCGCACCACCACGACGATGCCCGGCGCCTCCTCTTGAAGCTGACGCAACAGCGGCGGAAACAAGCCGAACTCGGCATCGTCCGACAAGCCGATACGAAACACATCACAACTGCTGGCCGGGTCGAACTCCTTGGCCCGGCTGACCGCGCCGGAGATCACGTCCATCGCCGGTTGCAACTCCTTGAGAATCGCCAGGGCGCGAGCCGTGGGCTCCATCGACCGGCCGTTGCGCAGCAGCAACGGATCGTCGAACAGGTCGCGCAGACGACCGAGTGCGGCGCTGACCGCCGGTTGCCCCATAAACAGTTTTTCAGCGACGCGGGTCAGGTTCTTTTCGAACATCAGCGCTTCGAAAATCACCAGCAGGTTCATGTCGACGCGGCGCAGATCATTACGGTTCATGGGCTCGATTTCCTTCTATGGCCAGCCAGCAAGTGCTACGCACTTTACTCGATCAACCGCCCTTGAAGCGCCGGTCAGCCAAGCAAATTAACAACGATTAACTCGTCAGCCGCAGGTCTGCACCCAACAATCGTTTCACTGCGCAGCGTTGTTTTTTGACCTGAGGGAAGGCGCCCGTGTGCATTCCCCACCGACACGGACCTTGGCCATGGCTCATTCACAGCACACCGTCGCCCTCGCCCCTGCCTGCGAACCCGGCACCCCGCGCACCGGCGGCCTTAGCCCGCAACGGGTGCGGCGGGTAAAACAACTGATTCTGGATCGCCTCGGCGAAAGCCTGGAAGTGACGGAACTGGCACAGGCCTGTTCGCTGTCGCGCAGTCATTTTTCCAGGGCCTTCAAGTGCAGCACCGGTGTATCGCCCCAAGACTGGATTCGCCGCCAACGCCTCGCTCGCGCCAAGCTTCTGATCCAGCACACTGACCTGAGCCTGACGCAAATCAGCCTGGAATGCGGATTCTGCGATCAGGCGCATTTCTGCCATATTTTCACCCGCAGCGAAGGGATCAATCCGTTCGCCTGGCGCTGCCGAGTCGTGCGCGAACAGCACAGCGCGCGCCCCTCGCCTGCCGTGTTGTGAACCCGCCGCCGCTACCAGCCATTGCACCGACGCGCAAACCTGAGGATTATGCCCGGACACCTCGAAACAGACGGCTTGCGTGCGGTCTGTCGGGGCCGCCGCATCAGCACAGGAGCGAGCTGTTGAGTTTTCCCGCGAATCAGGCCATCGGTTTCGGCCCCTATCGAATCCATCCGGCACAACGCCTGGTGCTTGAAGGCGAGCAGCCGCTGCGTCTGGGGCGCCGTGCCATGGACATTCTGCTGACCCTGCTGGCGCATGCCGGCGAAGTGGTCAGCAAGCATCAGTTGATGGCCGCGGTCTGGCCTGACAGCGTTGTCGAAGAGATCAATCTGCGCGTGCACATGGCG
The DNA here is from genome assembly GCF_009764635.1 of Pseudomonas sp. PB103. Lineage (NCBI taxonomy): Bacteria > Pseudomonadati > Pseudomonadota > Gammaproteobacteria > Pseudomonadales > Pseudomonadaceae > Pseudomonas > Pseudomonas sp. PB103. The sequence goes on from NZ_RWIL01000113.1 coordinate 55,254, forward strand.
GCCCTGCGCAAGGCTCTCGGCGACGGTCAGGCCGGGCAGCGCTACATCGTCACCGTGGCGCAACGCGGTTACAGTTTTGTTGCGCCGATCCTGCTGCACGCCATCGAACAGCAACCTGTCGGCGACAGCGCCGGGCGACATAACCTGCCATTGCGCCGCACGCGGATGATCGGCCGCCAGCCACTGGTCGACAGCCTGATGACGCAACTGCCGCGCCAGCGCTGCATCACCTTGGTCGGCCCCGGCGGAATCGGCAAAACCACCGTTGCCTTGCGCGTTGCCGAGCAGTTGATCGGACGCTACCGCGACGGCATTCGCTTGCTCGATCTGGCGCCCTTGAGCGACCCGCGCATGATCTGCTCGCACCTGGCCGCCCTGCTCGACATTCTGCTGCACGACGGCGATCCGCTGGCGAGCCTGATCAACGGCCTGCGCGAGCGGCAGATGCTGCTGGTGATCGACAATTGCGAACACCTGATCGACGCGGTAGCGCTGCTCAGCGAAAGCCTGTTACGCGGCGCGCCGCAGGTACACATTCTGGCCACCAGCCGTGAGAGCCTGCGCGCCGAGGGCGAATACGTGCAGCGTCTGGAATCGCTCGATTGTCCGCCACCGTCGGCCGTCGAGGATCGTACGCAGGCGCTGGGGTTTTCTGCGTTGCAGCTGTTTGTCGAACGCGCCATGGCCGCCGATGAACATTTCGAACTTGATGAGGCCAACCTGGCGCAGGCCATCGAGATCTGCCAGCGCCTGGACGGTATTCCGCTGGCGCTGGAATTGGCGGCAGCGCAAATCAACAGCGCCGACCTGTCGGGGTTGCTCAGTCAGTTGCAGGGCCGCTTACCACCGTTGGTGCCGGGCAGTCAGGAGCGTCACGTCACGCTGCGCGCCACGCTGGACTGGAGCTTCAATCTGCTCGGCCCTTGCGAACAGACCTGCCTGCGCCGCTTGGGCGTGTTTCGCGGCGGCTTCACGCTGGAGTCTGCCGCTGCCGTGATCGGCGGTCAGCGCATCGTGCCCGGGGCCGTGTTTGGCTCGATCACGCAGTTGGTGGCCAAGTCGCTGCTCAATGTCGAGGTCGGCGATGAAGAAGTGTTTTACCGCTTGCTCGACACCACCCGGCGTTATGCCCTGGAAAAACTCGATCAGGTCGCCGAGCTCGACGAAACCCGCAGACGCCATGGCGAACGCTGTCTGGCGTTGATGCATCAGGCGCAGAGCGCTTGGGAGCACACCCCGACCGCGCTGTGGATCGAGCGCTACGCCCGCAGCCTGGAAGATTTGCGCGCGGCATTGGACTGGAGCCTCAAGGGCGCTGGCCCGGCGGATTTGGCGATTGCGCTGGCGGCGACGTCGGCGCCGTTATGGCAGGAGTTGTCGCTGCTCAAGGAGTATGGCGGCTACGTGCGCCAGGCCCTGACACTGCTGGAAAATGCTGACGAGCCCTGCCCGCACCTGCAAATCGCTTTGAAACTGGCGCTCGGCAGCGCCTGTTATCACACCTGGGGCGGCACCCCGGAAACCATCGAAGCCTTCGCCAGCGCCCACGCCCTGGCGCAACAGCATGGCGATGTCGCCGGGCAACTGCGCGCCGTGTCCGGGCACATGGCTGTCAACCTCAGTTGCGGCCAGTATCAGGCCGCCCTGGCGCAAAGCGAACAATTCGATCGTCTCGGCCTGCACGGTGATCCACTGTTGTCGCTGAGCACTCACCGGTTGCGGGTGCTGGCGCTGCATTACGCCGGCGATCAGCCGCAGGCCCGCCTGCATGCCGAACAGGTGATTCAGCGCATGGCGCAGAGCGGTCATCTCAATCGGTTTACTCACGGTTTCGGCGTGCAATATGACCAGAGCGTGGCTTCGTTGACGGTGCTCGCCCGGGTCTTGTGGCTGCAGGGGTTTCCCGAGCAGGCCTGGCGCACGGCGCGCCAGGCGCTGGACATCGCGGTGCAGATCAATCACGGCACCTCGATCTGCTACACGCTGGCGCTGGCCAGTTGCCTGATCGCTCATTACAACGGCGATCGGCAGAATGCCAAGGCCTTGCTGCAACTGTTGCTGGAACAGGCGCAGAAGCATTCGGTGCTGCTGTTTCATACGTGGGCGCGGCACTATGCGCAGGTCCTTGATGCGCCGACAAACGCCTCGGTGCCGGCCGATGACAGCGGATTGATCAAGGAAATCATGGTCACGCTGGACAGCCGTTTCGTTGATCAAGCGCTGCTGGAGCGGGCTCACAGTGGCGCGGCGGGCTGGAGCACGGCGGAGATTTTGCGGGCTCGGGCGGAGCAGTTGCTGAGTTCAACCCATACTGAAGTTCACGAAGCCGAACAGACGCTGCTCGAGGCCTTGTCGATCGCCCAATCCCAAGGCGCGCTGGCCTGGGAACTGCGTAGCGCCACTTCACTGGCCCTACTCTGGCAGCAACAGTCGCGCTATGACCAAGCGCTGAACCTGCTGACCCCGATCTACCAGCGTTTCACCGAAGGCTACGCCACGCCGGATTTGCGCAAGGTGCGCCTGCTAATCGATGCGTTGCGCAGTCAGGTGCACGTCGCCCGCTTGGGCTGAACGACTCAGATAATGTAAATGACGATGCTCGAAATCGCCGCTGATGAGCTTTTCCCGGGCATACAGCCGAGTGGTATGGAGCATGCGGTATTGCGCAATCCCGTCCCCGCGCACCACTGTCAGTAACGACTTGTGCACCAGTTGCTCAATGATCGATTGGCCGTCGGCCTCAGCGATGACGGCGAGCGCCGCCTCAAGCGTAAAACCCACTTTGAACACCGTCAGACGTTGCAGCACCCGCTGCTGCGGTTCGCTCAAACTTCGGTAGCTCCATTGCAAAGCAGCCTGCATTGTCTGATGCCGTGGCACCGCAGTGCGGCGACCCTGCCATTGCAGGCAATTGCCCAACTGCGCCTGCAACCCCAGCAGCGCCAGCGCATCGATCTGCGCCGCTGCCAGCTCAATCGCCAGAGGCAGACCGTCGAGTCGCCGGCAAATGTCGCGGATCACCAGCAAATCCTGTTCGCGCAAGCAGAAACCCTGCTGCCGGGCACGCGCACGACTGACAAATAATTGCACCGCCGAATAGCCCATGGTCTCCTCGACACTGTTCAACGCCGAGGACGTGGGAACGCTCAGGGGTGGCAACAGTTGCACGGTTTCCAGGTGGGTTTGCAGCGCTTCGCGACTGGTGGCGAGGATCGACAGGCGCGGCGCCGCTCCCAGCAACGTCTCGGTCAGCGCCTTGCAGGCTTCGCGCAGATGTTCGCAGTTGTCGAGCACCAGCAAACAGTGCTGAGTCGCCAGCGTGGACACATCGGTGTCGAGGGTTTGCAGAATATGGTCGAGCAGTGATGTTTGATGATCGATCAGCGCCAGATCCACCAGCCAGACGCCATCACGAAAATGTTGCAGCAGCAGTTCCGCGACCCGCAACGCCACGGTCGACTTACCGACACCTGCCGGCCCCGTCACACTCATCAATCGGCACAGTGGCACTTGCCGCACCAGGGCGCCGACCAGCGAATCGCGGCCAGTCACCGGCGTCAGCCGCGCCGGCAAGTTGTGTTGCGGGGCTTGCAGGCTTTCGAAGACCACTTGCGCGACGCTGTCACCGTGTACCGGGGCGACAAAGCTGTAGCCGCATTGCGGCACATTGACGATGTAGCGCTGGCCGTTCTCGCCATCGCCAAGCGCCCGGCGCAACGCCGCAATGTGTACACGCAGGTTGATCTCTTCGACCACCGACGTGGGCCAGACCAGCGCAATCAGTTGCTCCTTCCTGACCACCCGGCCGGCGCGCTCGACCAGCACCTGGAGGATGTCCAGCGCGCGGCCGCCCATGCGCAATTGCCGATCCCCTTCGAGGATCAGACGCTGGCGCAAATGAAAGGCGAAAGGCCCGAAACGCAGGACAGATGCCGCGTGCAAATCGTTGAGGCTGTTCATGCCAACCATCTTGGCAGCCTCGGGTGACGGGACAACTGCCACGCGGGGCGCAGCACGGACATCCGGGTGCGCGAAACGGACAGAACCGCTCTAGCTGAACTGTTCGCGGTACTGCGCGGGGGTCAGGCCGAGCTTTTCAGCGAACAGGAAACGCATGTGCCGCACGCTGCCGAAACCGCTTTTATAGGCCACGGTTTTCAAGGGCAGTTCGCTGGTTTCCAGCAGGTTTCGCGCGCAGTCGATGCGCGCGCTTTGCAGAAACTCCATCGGGGTCATGTCGACATCGCGGGTGAACACGCGAGCGAAATGCCGCGCGCTCATGTTGGCCAACCCGGCCATGCGCTCGACGCTGAAGGCTTCGTCAATGTGCTCCAGGACGAAGTTCTGCACGCGGGTGATCGGTGTTTCCTGCGGTGCAACCGCCGCCATCAAGGGGCTGAACTGCGCCTGGCCGCCCTGGCGTTTCATCACCACCAGCAACACTTTGGCAACGTCCTGCGCGACCTTTTTCCCGTGATCGCGGGCGACGACGGCCAAGGCCAGGTCGATCCCTGCGGTCACACCGCCTGAAGTGATCAGGTTGCGATCCTCGACAAAGATCTGATCGGTCGTGACGTTGGCCTTGGGGAACCCCTTGATCAGGCGCTCGGTGTAGCTCCAGTGCGTAGTCACCCGGTAGCCATCGAGCAAACCGGCGTGACCGAGCACGAACGCCCCGGTACAGATCGATCCGTAGCGCTCGGCACGCCGGACCGCCCCTTGCAACCAGTCGAGCAACGGTGGGTGTTTTTCGTTGTAGGCCCCCGGACCGCCCGGCACCAGCAACAAATCATGGTGCTCCTGCGCCTGATCAATATGACGGTCGGTGTGTACCAGCACACCGTTGGATGCACGCAGCGGCCCGAGCTCGGTGCCCAATGTCGTCAGTTGGTAATGCGACTCAGGCTTGAGATAGCGGTTGGCAACCGAGAAAACCTCCATCGGCCCGGCCATGTCGAGCAGGAGAAAGTCGGGGAACAACACCATTGCCACGGTTTTCATGGGGAGCCATCGCTGAAATCAAAAATAAATGAACGCATCAAACAGGCTGAGCATTATGGCCAAGTGCAGCGCGGTTGACGGAAAAGATTGCGTGAACTGCTGCGCATTACTGTCAACCTGAACGGGACAGTCTTTCAATTTTCATCTACTTATTGCATTGGATGGTAACCAGTAAGCTTCTCCTCACTCGGACGAATTCACGTCCCCCCAGGAGATTTCATCATGCTGACCCTTCGCAAAGCCTCCGATCGTGGCCTCGCCAATCACGGCTGGTTGAAGTCGTTCCACACCTTCTCTTTCGCCAGCTACCGCGACCCGCGTGAGCAGGGTTTCTCCGACCTGTTGGTGATCAATGACGACCGCGTCGCGGCCGGCAAGGGCTTCGGCCAACACCCGCACCGCGACATGGAGATTTTTTCCTACGTGCTGGAAGGCGCACTGGAACACAAGGACACCCTTGGCACCGGTTCAGTGATCCGCCCCGGCGACGTACAACTGATGAGCGCCGGCAGCGGCGTGGCGCACAGCGAGTTCAACCATTCGGCGAGCCAGCCTGTGCACTTCTTGCAGATCTGGATTGTGCCGGAAGTCAGCGGCGCCAAACCGCGCTATCAGCAGGAGCACTTCAGCGCCGAGCAGAAACGTGGTCGCTTGCAACTGATCATTTCGCCCGACGGTAAACAAGGTTCGTTGAAAGTCCGTCAGGATGCGCGAGTGTTTGCCGGCCTGTTCGATGGCAAGGAAAGCGCCACGCTCAAATTGGCGGCTGACCGTTATGCCTACGTGCATGTGGCGCGTGGCCGTGTTGAACTCAATGGCGTGCAATTGCAGGAAGGCGATGGCGTACGGGTTCGTGAAGAACAGGCGCTGACCTTGAGCAATGGCGTGGATGCCGAAGTACTGGTGTTTGATCTGCGGCCGCAGGAGTTGCCGCAGATGCCATGATGCGGTGTTTTAACGCCCACAAAAAACGGCCTTCCTTGAAGGCCGTTTTTTATTGTGGCGGTGTGGGCACTGGCAACATGAACGGCGTGGGAACACTGAACTCCTTGCCGGCCTGAATGGCCGTGAGGGTGCTTTGAATCGCTACATACATGTTGGCCTGGTTGGCGTAATAGGAGCCGACGACGATGGCGACTATGCCCAGTAACTGGACGGCCGTTGCAGCCCAGACATTGGCCTTTACCGTAGCGCCTTGCCGGGCAGCCTCCTGCGCTCCTCGGGCAAGTTCGTGCATCTCCTGAGCGATCAGGTCGTAGCGCTTGTCTCGTTCGGTTTGAGTTTTTTCTCGTTCGACTTGAGTGTTTTCGCGTTCGGTTCGAGTGTTTTCGCGTTCGGCTTGGGTCTTGTCGCGCCCTGCCTGAACCGAGAGAAACCCGTCGATTTTTGCCGACACAGCGTCCAGCCGAGCATCCATCCTTGTTTCAATGGTCTCGATCCTGGCATTGAATTCTTCACGACTGATAGCGTTCATGGCTTGGGGGTTCCGACCTTTGCTCGTTACGTCACTGACTGGAGATTGACTGATTTGCATGGTTTTCAATTCGACACCTTCCTGGGTCTACCGATACCGTCCCTGTTACATCACATCAGTACGAGACCTGCGTCTCTTACCGAGCTGTCGAAACGATAGAACCCATCCAAAAACCTGACAAGCCGGCCGATTCTGCCTCTGCTGTAGGCTGTTTCGTCAGGCGATGTAGCCTTGCCAGAACAGCCCCGCCACTATTCGTTCTGCGCCGCAAACGCCTCTACAATCTGCTCGATCACCGCCCTCACCCGCGCGGTATGGCGCAGATCCGCGTGGGTCACCAGCCAGACCTCGTAGGGCAATGGCCGCGTCCGCTCTGGCCAGAGCCTGACCAAACCATCGCGCTCGCCCATGTACACGGGAATTTCTCCTACACCCAGGCCTGCCGCAATAGAGCGGCGCACCAACAGGCTGGAGCCGAGCCCGGCGACAATGCGCCCGCGATTCAGCGGTTCAGAGACAAGGGTCAGGTCTTTGTTGCCCTGCAAGTACGGTTGATAGACCACCAGATCATGGCCCTCGAACGCTGAACCCGGCTGCGGAATACCCTTGGCGTCGACATAAGCCTGGGACGCGAACAACCCCACCGGCCAACGAGCGATCCGTCGCGCGATCAAATCCGGATTGTCCGGCCGGGTGTTGCGCACGGCGATGTCGGCTTCGCGTTTGGCCAGGCTGAGAATCTGCGTCGACGCGTCCAGTTGCACGCGCACATCCGGGTGTTGCTCGTGCAGCCTGGCGATGGCCGGGATCAGAAAGTCGATGGCGAGCGAATCGGTGGTGCTGATCCGCACGTTGCCGGTCAGACGATCATCGAGGCCCTGAATCTGTCGCTCCAGTTCCAGCGCTGAATGCTCCATTTTTTCCACACTTTTCAGTGCCGCTTCGCCAACCGCCGTCAGTGCGTAGCCGTCGGAAGTGCGCAAGAACAAGGTCGCGCCAAGGGATTTTTCCAGCGCGGTGACACGCCGGCCGACGGTGGCCTGATCCACTCCCAGAACGCGCGCCGCGCCGCGCAATGTGGACTCGCGACAAACGGCGAGAAATACCCGGGCATCATCCCAATTCATAGAAACTCCTGATGATGCAAATCTGCATCAGTGTGCCGCCAATTCGCTGCATTATCGCCGCAACGATAGCCGATAAGCTGGGCGGCATAAACCTTCCTCGGAATCGCTATTATGCGTACCTCATCCTCGACCGGCGTCTGGCTGCCGATCTTCGCCGGGCTCTGCGCCAGCCTGGTCAGCATCGGTCTGGCGCGTTTTGCCTACACACCGTTGATTCCTTCGCTGATTCAGGCGCAGTGGTTTGCCGCCAGTGACGTGGTCTACCTCGGTGCCGCCAATCTGGTCGGCTACCTGATCGGCGCCCTGCTCGGCCGACCGCTGGCGCGGCATCTGGGTAACAAAACATCGCTGCGCCTGATGATGCTGGCGGTGACGGCAGCGTTTTTTGCCTGTGCGTATCCGCTGTCGCTGAGCTGGTTTTTCGGCTGGCGCCTACTGTCGGGCGTCGCCGGTGGGGCGATCATGGTGCTGGTCGCCGCCACCGTGCTGCCGCATGTACCGGCGGCGCGTCGGGGGCTGGCCAGTGGGGCGATTTTTCTCGGCATTGGCCTAGGCATCGCCGGCTCCGGGACAATTGTCCCACCGTTGTTGAGCCTGGGGTTGCAAGCCACTTGGCTGGGGCTCGGCGCCTTGTCGCTGGTGCTGACGGCGCTCAGTTGGTTCGGCTGGCCGACTGATCTGCCACATCCTGTTGCCGCGCCACACAGCGCTGTAGCTCAGCCGACACCGCCCGGCGTTTATCTGTTGTTCGCCCAATACGCATTCATGGCGGCGGGTCTGGTGCCAGCCATGGTCTTTCTGGTCGATTACGTCGCCCGTGGGCTCGGCGCCGGCGCGCATGTCGGTGCGCTGGTGTGGGTGATGTATGGCTTGGGGGCAATTGTCGGGCCGGTGAGTTATGGCTTTCTGGCGGATCGCTTTGGCGCGCTCTGGAGCATTCGCCTGGTGCTGGTGGTGCAGGCGCTTGCCCTTGGTTTGCTGGCGGTGGCCCATTCGTTCCTGGCGCTGGCGCTGCTTGCGGTGATACTCGGATCTTTTCCGCCCGGCATCGTCCCCCTGGCCCTGGCTCGCGTGCATGAACTGGTCCCGGAACATCATCGCCAACAAATTGCCTGGAGCCGCGCCACGGTGTCGTTTGCCTCTTTTCAGGCGCTGGCCGGGTTTGCTTATTCGGCGTTGTTCAATGCCTCGGGCGGCCATCACGCCTTGCTGTTCCTGATTGCCGCTGGCGCGATCGTCGTGGCGCTGATCTTGGAGCAGGCCGCAAATGCATGGAAACACGCAAGCCACTGTAGGAGTGAGCCTGCTCGCGATAGCAATCCGTCTGAAAACACCTCACTGAGCACCACGGCGCCTACGCGAACAAGCTCACTCCCACAGGGTTAACCGGATCGACCTGAATTTATCGAGCGCTGCACGACTCCCATCTACACACACCTTGACCAGGAGGAACCGAAATGTCCCTGCCCAACGAAATGACCCGAATCGAAATCACCGCGCCCGGCGGCCCGGATGTCCTCCAGCCCAAGCGCGTGCCGTTACCGGCGCCTGCCGCTGGCGAAGTGCTGATCCGCGTGCATGCCGCTGGCGTCAACCGGCCGGATGCCTTGCAGCGCGCCGGCAAGTATCCGATGAAGCCCGGAATGGACCCGATCCCCGGCCTGGAAGTGGCCGGTGAAGTGGTCGCGCTGGGCACCGGTGTCAGCGAGTTTGCCGTGGGCGACAAAGTCTGCGCGCTGACCAACGGCAGTGGTTACAGCGAGTACTGCGCAGTGCCGGCAGGCCAGACCTTACCGATACCCGACGGTCTGGACTGGGTCCGAGCGGCCGCAATCCCGGAAACATTTTTTACCGTCTGGGCCAACCTGTTCGGCCTTGGCGACGCCAGTCGCGGGCAACGCGCATTGATTCACGGCGGCACCAGCGGCATCGGCACCACCGCGCTGATGCTCTGCCGCGAATTCGGCATAGAAGCGTTCGCCACCGCCGGCAGCCCCGAGAAATGCGCAGCGATCAGCAATCTCGGCGGCCAGCCGATCAATTATCGCGAGGCCGAGTTTGCCAAAGTCATTGCCGAGAAAACCGCGGGCCAGGGCGTCAATGTGATTCTCGACATCATGGGCGGTTCGTACCTCAACGATAACGTCAGCGCCCTGGCGATGGATGGCCGCCTGGTCATGCTCGGCTTTCTCGGCGGCGCACGGGCCAACGACTTTGATCTGTTGGCGATGATGGCCAAACGCGCGGTCATCACCGGATCGCTCCTGCGCGCCCGCAGTGCTGCCGAAAAAGCCGCGATCGCCAGGCAACTGCGCGAGCACGTATGGCCAGCGCTGTCTGCCGGGCGTTGCCTGCCGATCATCGACAAGGTCTACCCGCTCGCCGAGGCCGCGCAGGCCCATGCGCACATGGAGGCCGGCGACCATATCGGCAAAATTGTCTTGCAGGTGGCATGAGCCGTTGCAGCATTTTGTAACTGTGCGCTGCGGGCGGTGGTCGAAAATGTCCCGCGCAGACCAAGGCATCTGGTAAAAAGCGTTCTTTGTCTGCGCATGGGTGAAACGTTTAATGTTCCTGTCTTTCATGACTCGTCTGCGTCGCCGCCGTTTGGCGTTCGCCTGCATGGCCGCGCTGATTATTGGCGTGCCGACGAGTTGTGCGGTGCTGGAACACGCCGAACGCAAGCTGCTGTTTCGCATCGAGCCGGGCACGGCGGGCTGGTATCACGGTCTGCCCGGCAGCGTGCAGGAGCTCGACCTGCGGCCGAAAAGCTTCAAGGCCGGGCAAAACATTCACGCCTGGTGGTGGCCGGCAGAAAAGGCCAATGCTCCGGCCATTCTGTATTTGCACGGCGTGCGCTGGAACCTCACCGGGCAACTGTTTCGCATCGAACAATTGCGCGCGGCAGGCTACTCGGTCTTGGCCATCGACTACCGAGGCTTCGGTCAGAGTCGCGGCGATCTGCCGTCGGAAAGCAGTGTTTACGAAGATGCGCGGGTGGCGTGGGAACGTTTCAAACTGCTGCAACCGGACCCGAACAAACGCCTGATCTACGGCCACTCCCTCGGCGGTGCCGTGGCGGTCGACCTGGCGGCTGAACTGGGTCAGAACGCGGCGCGCAATCACACCCCGCTGCCGGTGCGTGGATTGGTCATCGAGTCAACCTTCACCACGCTGGCGGATGTCGCCGCCTCCGTGGCCCACACCTCGCTGCCGGTGAACTGGCTGATGTCGCAAAAATTCAATTCGATCGACAAGATTGCCGACATTCACATGCCGCTGCTGGTGGTGCATGGTCTGGCTGACGCATTCGTGCCATCACGCTTCAGCGAACAACTGTTCAATGCCGCGCAGCAACCCAAGCGTCTGCTACTGGTGCCGGGCGGCACCCACAACAACAGCATGGCGCTCGGCGGGCAGAATTACCGCAAGGCCATCGACAGCCTGATGCAGAGCAAACCCGCGCCCCGTGTCGCCGGGCCGGCGAACGTGCGCAGCGGCCGGGACACTTAACGGTAGCCGCGCGCCTGCAAGTCGAACAGTTGCGCGTAGTGCCCGGCAGCGGCGATCAGTTGCTCGTGCCCACCCTGCTCGAGAATCCGCCCCTGTTGCAGCACGATGATGTGGTCGGCATTGCGCACGCTGGAAAAACGGTGGGAGATCAGCAACGTCATGCGTCCTTCGCTGTGCTGGCTGAAATGCTCGAACACCGCCGCTTCCGCCGCCGGGTCGAGCGCCGAGGTCGGCTCATCGAGGATCAGAATGTCGGCATCACGGCGCATGTACGCGCGGGACAAGGCAATCTTCTGCCACTGCCCACCGGACAATTCCTGGCCACCGGCAAACCAGCGCCCCAACTGCGTCGCATAACCCTTGTCGAGCCCTTCGATGAAGGGTGCCGCCATGCCTTGAGCAGCGGCCTCCTGCCAACGCTGCGGGTCGTTGAACGCCAGGGTATCGCCGACGCCGATGTTTTCGCCGACGCTGAACTGGTAGCGGATGTAATCCTGAAAAATCACGCCAATGCGCCGACGTAACGCGGTCTCCTGCCAATCCTGCAAATCGCTGCCGTCGAGCAGAATGCGCCCCTGATCAGGGCGGTAGAGCCGCGTCAGTAATTTGATCAGCGTGGTCTTGCCGGAACCGTTCTCCCCGACCAACGCCATGCTCTTGCCTGGCACCAGTTGTAGGTCGATGTTTTCCAGGGCCGGCCGACTGGCACCGGGATAACGGAAACCGACGTTTTCGAAACGCAGACCATCGCCCGGGCAGGCTCCGACGGTCAGGTGGCCGGTATCCGCCTGCACCGGTTCGGCCAGGTATTCATAAAGACTGGTCAGGTAGAGGCCGTCTTCGTACAGGCCGCTGATCGCACTCAGGCTGCTGCTCACCGCACTTTGACCTTGCTTGAACAGCACCAGGTACATGGTCATCTGGCCGAGGCTGATCTGGCCATGCACGGCATCGATCACCACCCACGCATAGGCCACGTAGAACGCCGCAGTACCGAGCAGGCCGAGGCCGAAACCCCAGCCGTCGCGCCGCAACGTCAGGCGTCGGTCTTCGGCATACAGCCTGGCGAACGTGTCGCGATAGCGTTGCAGCAACAGTGGTGCAAAGCCGAACAGCTTGACCTCTTTGATATAGGTTTCGTGGGACAGCAAGGTTTCGATGTAGCTCTGCTGGCGACTCTCCGGCGCGCGGCGGGTGAACAGGCGGAAGGCATCACCGGAAAAATGCGCCTCGGCAAAGAACACCGGCAACGCCCCCACCACCAGCAGCACCAGCGCCCAAGGGGAAAAGTGCACCAGCAGCACACCAAAACTGATCAGCATGATCAGGTTCTGAATCAAGCCCAACGACTTCATGACCAGCGCCAGTGGCCGGGTCGATGCCTCGCGACGCACGCGCACCAGTTTGTCGTAGAACTCGGAGTTCTCGAACTGCACCAGTGACAGGGTCTGCGCTTTTTCCAGGATCAGCGTATTGACCTTCTGCCCCAGTTGCACCCGCAGCAGCGACTGCTGCACCGAGAGTGCTCGTTGCGTGCCGGACAACAGCGCCAACACCCCAGCTTCCAGCAACACATAACGCAACACCGGCCACAGCGGCGCACTGCCCTGTTGTGCGTGCAACTGCATCGCCGCCACCACGGCATCGACAATCCGCTGGCCCAGCCATGCCGCCAGTGCTGGCAGCAAGCCGGCCACCAGCGTTGCCACCACCAGCCCCAGAAACAAGCCACGCGACGTTCCCCAGACCAGTCGCATGGCTCGCTGCGCCTGATCGAACAAGGAGGTGATACGCGATAGATCAGGCATGCGGTAATAAGCTCTGCAGATGATGACAGTGGCTCATGGTACTCCAGCGCCACCACTGAATTTCACACCGCAAAGGTTCCTCGGCATACTGGCGCCCTCCCCGACACCACGAAAAGGACTGCGTGTGTTAACCCGCCCCAAAGCTCTATGGATTTACTACCTGATCTGCTGGCTTGCCGCGCTGTCACTGCTGGCGCACATCGTTTTCACTGACTGGAAGCTATTGAAACCGACCGACGTCGGCGGCACCTTGATGGGCGGCATGAACGGGCTAGTGCTCAACGGTGGCTGGCTCATGGCCGTGACGGGGTTGTTGTTGACCTTGATCTTGCGCGCGCCGGGATCGGTTTTTGCCTGCGTCGGCGCAGGCGTTTCTACCTTGGGCATTGGCTCCTTTTGCTACCTCAACTATCCAGACAATGCGGATCAGTTGATCTATAGCGTCAGTCCAGACGAAATTGGCCGAGCCATGTTGACCGGTGCCGCCTTTCTCGCCTTGGGACTGTTCCTGCGCCCGCGCTTCAAGACCACCGCTCTACCGTCCCGCCCTCTCCTCATCGGCCAGTTCGTCGTGGCACTGCTGATCGCTCTGGTGTTTGTCGGGTTTCCGATAAAAAACGCCCTGCAAAAGCCGCTGCCGAGTTGCGCATTCGATAAACAAGGCCATCAATTGTCAATTTGCCTGGGCAACGATCGCGTCATCGTCGATTAGGCAGCCCAGTGCAGTGCTAAACCCAGCATTTCTCATAAGAAAAACGTCTGGAAGACTCTGCCCGTCCCGACGTCCAACGCTCTGCTATGTTTTAACCGCCATCGCGGAACCCGGCGAACCCTCGCCACGCTCCGCGCCTGACTGCCGGGAGCAGAGAGATGAAAATCAACCCGTACCTGATCTTCAATGGTGACTGCCGCGAAGCCTTCACCTTTTATGCGCAAGCCCTGCAAGGAACGCTTGAGGCGATGATGACGTTCGGCGAAACACCTGCAGCCGAACATGTGCCCAAAGAACATCATGGTCTGATCATCCATACCTGCCTGAAGGTCGGCGATCAGAGGATGATGGCCTCGGATACCACACCCGACCGCCCGACCCAGGGCATGAGTGGCTGCTCGATTTCGCTGAACGTCGACAGCATCGCTGAAGCAGAGCGAGTGTTTAACGCCTTGGCCAAGGACGGCCGCGTCGACATGCCGCTGGAGGCGACGTTCTGGGCTGCGCGCTTCGGCATGTTGGTGGATCGCTTTGGTGTGTCGTGGATGGTCAATTGCGAAAGTGAAAAGTGACCCTCACATTTCCTCAGGCATGAAAAAGCCCAACCTGTTCAGGTTGGGCTTTTTGTATTAACGCTGGGCCAACTCGTGGCGCACGCATTGTTCGTAATAGGTCTGCTTGACCGCCGCTGGTTTGAGCTTCGACGTGCTGTTGTAGGTTTGCTCGATAATCCCCATCGCGGTCATGCGCATCCACGGCTGCTGGAAGCGACGTACCTGCAATTGTTTACGTGCGCCATAAAGCGAGACGCCCGACAACTTCGATTGCTGGGCACCGGCAGCAATGTCCGAGCCCCAGGTGCAGGCAAAGCGATGGCTTTTACTCAACTCTTTCGCCTGCACCCCGGTGGCGAGGACAGCCAGGGAAAGCGTTGCAACGGTGATGACAATCGTCCGCATAGAGCCAACCTAACCTTTTGAAAAAAGGCGATTTTGCCGGGGAAGCAAAAATCCGGGGGCCAGCAATTTGCCGCCTTTCGCGAGTTTTTTGCGAACGTAAAAAAGGGCGGCGGGATTTCCTGATGAAATCCCACCGCCCCTGGCCTGACGATCAGTTGGCGATGACCTCAACGCGCAATCGATCCGCGCCCTCCTCCCGACAGTCGATGCGAACCGGCAAAAACAACTCGATCACCGCGATATTGCTGTGCAGATGCTCGGTCATGCGCGGCGTGGTGAACGAGCCACCACCGGCCAGCGCCATTGGCAACAGCAACTGATCGGCCAGATGCTCGGCCACCGCAGCACCACTGCGCAACCAGTCGGCGGCCTGATTGATCGCGGCATCGGCTACTTTTTCTGCCCGAAGCGACACTTGGCCAAACGCGCTGAACACTTCGGTGACGTGCTCGAATGCGTACTCCAGCAACAACACATTGCCCGGGCCCCGCGCCGGATCGAGCGTGACATGTTGCAGCGCCGCAGGCGGCAGACTCAAGCGCTTGGCAACCTGGCTCAGCTCACGTTCGGCCACCGTCGGCGCCAGCCCGGCGGTGAGCGCCGATGCCTGTTGCGAGATGGCCTCGCCGCGTTCGCACAGATCCAGCCGCATCAGGTTCGACGGCTCCACGTTCACCTCAATCTCGCCACCGCCTGCCGGGACAAACCCATGTCGCAACAAGTCCAGCTCGACGTTGGCGCCCATACGCCGCAACAGCGGCAGCCAACTGCGCGCGAGGAAATCGGTCGGCGGCGCCAGCGGGTTATGCGTGCCACCCGAGATGCGCACCCGACTCGCCTGCGGTGCCCGCAACAGGGCCGGCAACAAGGTCTGCAACACCAGCGTGCAACTGCCGGCCGTGCCGATGGCGAACTGGTAATCGCCGGAGCGAATCGCACCGGGTTCAAAACTCAACGCTTGCGAGCCCAATTGCGCACCGGCAACCGTTGCGCCGCAAACCTCGGCCGCCGCCATGACCGCCGTCAAATGTTGCCTCAACAGTCCCGGACGGCTGCGTTTGGCGCGGATCTGTTTAATGCGAAACGCCCGGCCTGTCAGCATCGACAGGCTCAAGGCACTGCGCAACACCTGGCCGCCACCGATGGCACCGTCCAGTTCTATCACTTCCTGTTTCATTGCATTCCTTACGCGTACAACCCGACGGTTTCCCTGAGGTACCGATCCAGGCGTCGCGAGTCTTCCGACGTTCTGAGTAATGTGGGCACTTCGCGCTCAAGCTCGGCGGCGATGAACCCGTGCAACGCCGGACGACGCGGCCCGTAGGCGCTTTCGTCGGCATTGCGTTTAAGGGCCAGCAGTTCGTCGACTTCAGCGAGCAGCGCACGGTCGTCGACGGTGGTCAGCAGGTCGGCGAAGGTCATCGGCGGTCGGCCTCGGCCTTGGTCGATCCAGCGCACCGCCAGCAGCGGCCGCAGCACGTAGAAGTACTTCTTGAAACGGACGGTTTCACCTTGCAGGTAACCGCGAAAGTTCTTCTTCGCCATCGACAGGTAGTGATTGCGCGCGGCGGGCGGGCTGTAGAACGCTTCGGCGAGTTCGCGCAGTTGTGCCACCTGCGCGGTTTCACTGCGATAAACCAGCGGCGAGTCGAGCCACTCCAGTAACGTCGGATTGGACTTGCGTAACAACCCGAGGGTCTTGCGCAGTTCCCAGCCACTGACGTCGAGTTCATCGTCCAGCGGACGTTCGATCACATCACGTGGCGTATCGACCTGGACGAACCACTCGGGCTTCTCCACATAAACAAACCGCACGTCGTAATCACTGTCGGTCGAGGCAAAACCCCAGGCCCGGCTGCCGGACTCACAGGCATACAAAACGGTGACATTGCGTTCACGCTCCAGGCGCGCCAGCTCTTCCATTACCCGCGCACGCATCGTGTCGCACAGCGGATGACGCTCTTTCAGTTCCATGACCTGCTTTCCTTTTATCCTTTGACGCACACCACCTGACGCAAGGTGTGCAGCACTTCCACCAGCTCACGCTGGGCGTGCATGACTTTGTCGATGTCCTTGTAGGCCATCGGAATTTCGTCGATCACCGCTTCGTCCTTGCGGCACTCGACGTGGGCAGTGGCGCGAATCTGATCTTCGACGGTGAAGGTGTTCTTCGCCTTGGTGCGGCTCATGGTGCGGCCAGCACCGTGGCTGCAGGAGCTGAACGACTCTTCGTTGCCCAGACCGCGAACGATGAAACTCTTGGCGCCCATCGAGCCCGGAATAATCCCCAACTCGCCCTTCTTCGCCGACACCGCGCCTTTGCGGGTGACCAGCACCTCTTCACCAAAATGCCGCTCTTTCTGCACGTAGTTGTGGTGGCAGTTGACCGCTTCCAGCGCCACTTCGAACGGCTTGCGAATAATCTGCCGTGTCGCCTGAATCACCGCGCGCATCATCAGCTCACGGTTTTGCCTGGCGAAGTCCTGCGCCCAACCCACTGCTTCGACATAATCATCAAAGTGCTGGCTGCCCTCTTCGAAGTAGGCCAGGTCACGGTCCGGCAGGTTGGCGATGTGCTGACGCATATCCGCCTGAGCCATCTGGATGAACAGGTTGCCGATGGCGTTGCCGACACCGCGCGAGCCACTGTGCAACATGAACCAGACCCGGTTGGCTTCATCCAGGCACACTTCAATGAAGTGGTTGCCGCTGCCGAGCGTACCGAGGTGCCCACGGTTGTTGGTGTTGGCCAGTCTCGGGTACTTGTCGGTAATCAATTTGAACCGTGGTTGCAGTCCCGCCCAGGCCTGATCGGCTTGCTGCGGGATTTCATCCCACGCGCCCTTGTCGCGTCGCGAACGGTTTGAACTGCGGCCATGCGGCACGGCTTGCTCGATGGCGCTGCGCAGACCGAGCAGGTTGTCCGGCAAATCAGCGGCCGTCAGCGACGTACGCGCGGCGATCATGCCGCAGCCGATGTCGACGCCTACTGCGGCCGGAATGATCGCGCCGACGGTCGGGATCACGCTGCCGATGGTCGAACCCTTGCCCAGGTGTACGTCCGGCATGACCGCCAGATGTTTGAAGATGAACGGCATTTTCGCGGTGTTCATCAACTGCTCGCGGGCCTCTTTTTCCACCGGGACGCCTTCGGTCCAGAGTTTGATCGGTTTGCCGTTGGCGACTTCGAGCAGTTGGTAAGTGTGTTCTTTCATGTCTTCATTCTTTATTCATTGGCCGATGATTCGGCGTTGTTCTGTAAGTCGCAGCGACAAAAACACAGGCACTGTGGCTCTGCCAGTTGAGCCCCCGTTGCCGGGGCGGGAGTCGAACCCGCTTTCCGATGTAGTGCCTGTCGCATTCGCTGCCAATAACCGCAAAAAAGGTGGCACGACAAAAGTTGATGACTGTTGCGCGTTGCCGCGCTCCGGACTTAACCGGCCTTGGATGTACAGCCATCAGGCATTCGTGCCGTCACTGGCGCTGACAAGGGCTTGATGAGACGTTTTGGATGTAGTCCCATCGGCATTCAGCGCCGGTGATCAATCAATTCATGACGCGCTTTCGATCGCCTCGACCCAGTGCTGCGCACTGTATTGGCCGCCGGTGAACTGCTCGATCACGTCGAACACCGCATCGCTGAAACCGCCGACATTCAAGATGTCATCGCGATCCGCCGCTTGTGTTGCATGGCCTGGCTGGATGTCGATGCACACCAGCCTTGCCTGTGGGTTGAGCTTCTTGATCCGCTCCCATTGACGCATCGTCTCGCTGGCACCGCGACGCTGCGCATCGATCCACGATTCGTTGTCCGAGACCATGATCAACGTATCGACCCTGGCCTTGCTGTCCGCCAACCTCTTCAGCGGTGCCGAGCAGTTGGTGCCGCCGCCAAAAATGCCGGCGAGCTTCTCGGCGTTGCTGATCACACTGTCACGCGGGTTGAGCTGGATATCCACCACATCGACCTCGAACGGCATGACCCGCGCAGCCGGCTGTTTACGCAAGACCGCTGCGGCGACCAGCGCCGCCACGTCGATGCAGCGCACCTGCGAGGTCGCACCAGGGCGATAACCGGTCACCGGACTGCCCATCGAACCCGACACATCCGGGCAAACCACCACCGCGCCCTCAAGCGTGGGCACGTTGGCCAGCGACAACTCCAGGGCCTCCTGCAAGGCGTCGCGGATCGCTGCCGGGGTGTTTTCGCCCATCATCCGATAAGCCGACAACAACTGGTACGGATACACCCGCGCCTTCGCCACTTCCTGTGGATCGGCCAATCGCGCCGCGACATAGTCGATGCACCCCGGCACTTCAAACGCGCCGTGCCGCGCCAGGGTGTTGAGGTTGATGCGCAGTCCCTGCCAGCCCATGTTGCGGGCTTGATTGGCCCATTGTTCCTTGCTCAGTGTTTCGTTGCCGAGCAACTGAAACGGCACCGCCGGCACCTCATCACTCGCGCCGCTGCGAAACGCCAGCAAATCGCGGGTCAGCTCCGGCAAGGCTTTTGCCTCCACCGGTTTGCCGATCAACCAGGCGAAAAACGCTTCGCGCCACGCTTCGGCAGGTTTGGGGTGAACCATCTTCACCACGTCCGCCAACGACGGTTGATTGCCGATCGACGCTTGCAGCAGTTGCCGCTCGGTCGCGCTGTTCAGCCAGTTCTGCACCAGACGCTTGGGTTGCGAGCCAAGGGATTTACGCCCGGTGGCACCGCTACGGAGGATCTGCACAAAGTTGCGCAACATCTTGCCGCTGTCGATCACTTGCTCGAAAACCTCTGGCACCAGACTTGAACGCTGCGCGGTCAATGCCGCCAGCAACAATGCCGGCATGTCTTTCATATGGCCCTTCTTGCGAGCATAAATCGCGGCTTTCGCCACGAAGCGACTGTCCAGTTCGGCCACCAGCTTCAACACTTGATCCAGCTGACTTTCTGCGGAGGCGTAAAAGGTCTGGTTCAGGCAACCGGTCACAGCCAATTGCGCCAGTTGGTGCTTCGGGCTGTAGGCATAAGCGCTGGCACCGGAAGCATTCAAGGTGTCGCAGGCCGGCAGGTGATTCGATTGCGTGTTGAAGAGCGTTGAGTTGGCCATCTTGGCATCTCGCTGTGTTGTCCTGTTCGTTGCGATAGACATTGCAGCGGCTGTGCCAGCTTTTGCTTTCCAACGAAAAATATTTATATCTAATTGATTTACAACGTTTTTATTTTTTATGTCGTGTTTCATCGAATCAACTGACGACAAACCCATCACCGAATATTTATCATTGGATATCGTCTTTTATCTTTTGAGATAAACATGCCAAGCAAGCAAACCGTCGCCATCGGATTTATCGGTGCCACCCTTGATCGCGTCGGCAAGGGTGCCAATCGCTGGAGCCATTGGCGTCCCAGCGTTGGCCTTTGCCAACAGCAAGACGTGCTGATCAACCGGCTCGAGTTGATTCACGGCATCGACGCCCGCGACGTCAGCCTCGCCGAGCGGGTGCGCGTCGACATCCAGCAGGTTTCGCCAGAGACCGAAGTGCGCCTGCACCCGATGTCACTGCGCAACCCGTGGGATTTCGAAGAGGTCTACGGCGCACTGCACGACTTCACCACCGCCTACGATTTCGACACCGAGCGCGAGGATTACCTCGTCCACATCACCACCGGCACCCACGTCGCGCAGATTTGCTGGTTCCTGCTGACCGAGGCGCGCTACTTGCCCGCGCGGCTGATCCAGACCTCCCCGGCCAAACGCAACAGCGAAAGCGATCACGCCATCGGCACGCATGCCCTGATTGATCTCGACCTGTCGCGCTACGATCGCATCGCTTCGCGCTTCGCCAACAAGCGCCTCGAAGGCCTGGAGTTCTTGAAGTCCGGCATCGCCACACGCAACGCCGCCTTCAACCGTTCGATCGAACAGATCGAGCGCGTGGCCGTGCGCTCGAAGGCGCCGATGCTGCTGATCGGCCCGACCGGCGCCGGCAAATCCTTCCTCGCCCGACGCATCTACGAACTCAAACGCAGCCGCCATCAGATGCAGGGGCGTTTTGTCGAGGTCAACTGCGCCACCTTGCGTGGCGATGGCGCGATGTCGGCGTTGTTCGGTCATGTCAAAGGCGCCTTCACCGGCGCACAGAACGCTCGCGATGGCCTGTTGCGCGCTGCCGATGGCGGCATGCTGTTTCTCGATGAGATCGGCGAGTTGGGCGCAGACGAACAGGCGATGCTGCTCAAGGCGATTGAAGAAAAACGCTTCTTTCCGCTGGGCTCGGACAAGGAAGTCGAAAGCGATTTCCTGATCATCGCCGGCACCCACCGCGACCTGCGCAGCCGAGTCGCTGATGGTATGTTTCGCGAAGATTTGTACGCGCGCATCAACCTGTGGACGTTCGACCTGCCCGGCCTCGCCGGCCGCCGCGAGGATATCGAACCGAACATTGATTTCGAGCTGGAACGCCACGCCCGCGAACACGGGCAACTGGTGCGCTTCAACCTCGAAGCCCGGCGCAGCTACTTGACGTTCGCCAGCTCTCGCGAGGCGGCGTGGTTGGGCAACTTCCGCGAATTGTCGGCGTCGATTACGCGCATGGCGACCCTCGCCGACAGCGGACGGATTGATGAGGCGCAGGTGCAGGAAGAGATCGACCGGCTGCGTTATGCCTGGGGCTTGGCGCAACCGCAGGCGATTTCAGGAGAATTGCCGGGGGACGCCGAAACCATGGATCTGTTTGACCGCTTGCAATTGAAGGCAGTGATCGAGGTATGCCGGCAGGCAGACAGCTTGTCCGATGCCGGCCGCCGGCTGTTCGGAATATCGCGCCAGGCCAAGGCACAACCCAACGATGCCGATCGACTGAGGAAATACCTCGGCCGATTCGGGCTCGAGTGGGGCCAGATTATCGAACCCAAGTGAGGCGAATTTTAGCGACAGACCGCCCGTCCAGCAGCGGGCACCTTTGCTTGCCGGGCGCTTCCAATGAATCACCATCCGCTTCGACCGGAAGACGCCCATCATGAACAGCAAAATTGCAGCAATCACCCTGGCCGGCCTGCTCGCGGCCTGCCCGCTTTTCGCCTCGGCAGCCGCGAAGACCGCTGACGAGTCTGCCGCGCCACCGACCGCGCTTCCCGGCGTGAATCAGGCCGGCAATGCTCAGTCCAACGCAGACAAGGCCGACAAGAAAGGTGAAGAGGCGTCGGGCTCGAACTCCGGCGCCGAGTCGCATGAAACGGCAAAAGATGCAGCCACTTCAAGCGACTCGGAAGACCTCGGTAAATCGCCGAAACCTTGATCAGGGTTCTACGGAGGTGGTGGCTGCACATCCTTGAACGTCAGCCCGACACTGCCGGTGATTTGCCACGGGTTGGCAGCGCCGTGCCCGCTGAACGACACATGGTCGAACAGCGAATCCTTCAACCCGTCGATCTGCGCCTTGGCCGAGCCACTGAAGCGTACGCGCTCGAACACCAACCCTTGATGCCAGGCGTCATGCTGACCGTCGCCCTTGACCTCGATCGCCTTGCCTTGAGCATTTTCGACGCTCACGTCGGCGACGCGGATATCGCGGAATTGTCCGGGAATGGTTGAGCGTTGGTAATCCAGCTTGGCGTTCGGATCGTTATAGTCGAGGGTAAAAATGAACGCCTGCTTGAGCGTATTGCGGATCGCCGAGTCGCGGAAGATTACGTTACGCGCGCCGCCGCCCATGAAGTTGGTGCTCTTCATGCGCAGGCCGGCATCGGTGCCATCGGAAACGTTGTCTTCGGCGAGGATGTTTTGAATCCACGCGCCGGTATGGCTGCCGGCAACCACCATGCCGTGGCCCTTGCGGAAGTAGTTATTGAAGATCCAGGCGTCTTCCTGCGGCTTTTGCTGCACGGCATCCGCCCCGGTACCCGCAGCAAAATTGACGCAGTCATCGCCGGTATCAAAGAAGTTATTGAAGACCATCGCGCCCTTGCTGTTGGCGAATTCGATGCCGTCGCCGTTATTGGCGTCGTAGGTTTTATGCGTGGTATTGGCCAGCACCACGTTTTCGGTTTCCAGGTTCATGATCCCGTGGAAGGCCGGGTTCACCACGGTAAAGCCGCCGTAGAACACATTTTTCACGTTGCGCAGGGTGATCAGCGACGAGCGCATCTGCCCGTAGGCGTCCTTGACGTTCATGCCGCGCGCGACCGCTTGCTCGACTTGCGCCTTGGCCAGAATGCCGTCCTGCTGGTAGCGGGTGTTGTCGCTGGGCAGGTAGAACGGTAATGGCTGGCCGCGTTCGTCGACGACATCGGCGCGGCGCTTCCAGCCGTTGCCGTCAATCGTGCCTTTGCCGACGATGCGGATGTTTTCGAACGACTGATGCTGACGCGGATCGCGCGGCAAGGCATTGATCAGCGACGCCGGGCGCACGGTGCTCGAATACGGATACTGGATGTAGCCGGCCAGCGGATAGTCTTCGGCACGCTCGGAACCCAACAGCGTTGCGCCCTCGGCGATTTCCACGGTGATGTTGCTCTTCAGGTAAAGCGCCCCGCTTTTGTAAGTGCCCTTGGGCAACCATACTTTGCAGCCAGGGGTGCAGGCGTCGATGGCGTTCTGGATCGCCAAAGTATCAAGGCTTTTGCCGTCACCCTTGGCGCCATATTTCCTCACATCGAACACGGCGGCGACCTTGCTCGTCCGTTGTACAACGGGCGGGCTGTCGGCCGACTCTGTGCCATCGGTGCCCACCGAACGCACGGTGAACCGATAGGCCGTATCCGGTTTCAAGCCTTGCGCGGTGTAACTGTGAATGCTGATGCGATGATGAAAACCGGCAACATCCTGTTCGTAGAAGCGGTCGATGTAAGGTTTGGCCGGCGAGACGCGGCCATTGTTGGCGTTGCTGCCGCCCAGCAACACACCGTTGGCGTAGACCCGGTAGTCGCTGATATCGGCGTGATCGGCAGGCTTTTCCCAGACCAGGATGATCTGCTGATCATCGTAGGCCAGGGTCGGCACCTGCAGTTTTACCGGCGCCTCCAGCGCCCACGACGACACACTGCAAGCGAGCGTCAACGTGGCCGCCAGCGACAAGGCCAATGGCTGTTTGCGCCGCGTCGGAACAACATTTCGATAAGGCATGAGCACTCCTTGTTCAGGCCGACAATCCGGCTTCTTGCAGGTATTGGCTGCGGTTGACGAACGTCTCGCGGGGCATTTCCACAACCTCCATCGACAGCGACTCGACGTCCGGCAGCAAAGCGACCAGCGCCGCCACGGTCGCCGAGGCCAGACGCCGGCGCTGTTCAGCACTGCGCCCGGACAACACCGACAGGACGACATGGACAAAATCGTCCTCGCCCGCGCCGCAGCGGTAATGCGCGAACGTATTGAGGCGCACCTTGATGTCGCCGGCCTTGAACAGGCCGAAGGCATCGAGGGCGTCATGCACGGCAGCGAGCAGGGCTTGCTCGCCGACACGCTGGGCCAGGCTTTGCGGGCAATCGATAAGACAATGCGGCATGTCGCGCTCCTTGATGGATCGGCTTAACCAGCGAGCTGGCGCACCGATTCCTGACTGAAATCACGACTGGCCTGCACCAGCATCCGCGTGTAGGCGTGGCTTGCCAGATCCTGGCTGAGCGCCTGACTGTCGAGCAGCTCGACAATCTTGCCCTGCTGCATCACCGCCACCCGATCACACAGGTGCGTGACCACACCGAGATCGTGAGTGACCATCAGGTAGGTGAGTTTCTCGCGGCGGCGCAAATCCGCCAGCAGATTGAGAATCTCCGCCTGCACCGAGACATCCAGCGCCGAGGTCGGCTCATCGAGCAGCAGCACGCGCGGCTCGAGAATCAGCGCACGGGCAATCGCCACGCGCTGGCGCTGGCCACCGGACAACTGATGCGGATAGCGAAAACGGTAACTGTCGTTCAGACCGACCTTGAGCAGGATCTCGTTGATCCGGTCGTCCTTGTCGCGCACGCCGTGAATAATCAGCGGCTCACGCAGGGCCGTGTCGACGGTGTGGCGCGGATGCAGCGAACCGTAAGGGTCCTGGAACACCATCTGCACCTGACGAAAATGTTCCTTGGGAATCTTGTGCTGCAGCGGCGCGCCGGCAATGCTCAACTCGCCCGTCCAGTGCCGGTACTGCCCGGCCAGGCAGCGCAATACGGTGGTCTTGCCGGAGCCGGACTCCCCCACCAGGCCGAAGGATTCGCCGTCGACGACACTGAGGTTGACGTCGTGCAGCACCTGATTGAGGGCCGGGCCGGCGCCGAAACTCAGGTTCAGCGCGTGTGCTTGGATCATGGACATGGTCGATTCCTCAGCAAGTCAGCCACAGTGGGTCGCGTTGCAACACCGGCAACCGTTCGCGACGGTTGTCCATGCTCGGCAACGCCGCCATCAGGCCTCGGGTATAGGGATGTTGCGCGTGTTGCAGGTCACCGGCGGCGAGCGATTCGACCACCCTGCCGGCGTACATCACCAACACGCGGTCGCAGTAATTGCGCACAAGGTTGAGGTCGTGGCTGACGAAAATCAGGCCCATTTCCTGCTGTTCGACCAGTTCTTCCAGCACGTTGAGCACTTGCTGACGCACCGAGACATCGAGGGCCGAGGTCGGCTCGTCGGCGATGATCACCTGTGGCCGGGTGATGACCATCA
The DNA here is from genome assembly GCF_009764635.1 of Pseudomonas sp. PB103. Taxonomy (NCBI): domain Bacteria; kingdom Pseudomonadati; phylum Pseudomonadota; class Gammaproteobacteria; order Pseudomonadales; family Pseudomonadaceae; genus Pseudomonas; species Pseudomonas sp. PB103. The sequence continues at coordinate 80,494 of NZ_RWIL01000113.1, forward strand.
TCGCGATCATGATGCGCTGACCCATCCCACCGGAAACCTCATGCGGGTACAGGTTGTAGACCCGTTGCGGATCACGGATATGCACCTTTTCGAGCATTTCCAGCACCCGCTCGCGGGCCTCGCTGCGGCTGGCCTTGTGGTGCGCCAGATACGCCTCGGCAATTTGATCGCCGACCTTGACCACCGGGTTCAGCGAGTATTTCGGGTCCTGCATGATCATCGAAATGCGCTGACCACGAATCTTCTGCATGACCTTTTCGCCGGCTGACAGCAGATCGACTTCACCGAACTGCATGGCCTTGGCGGTGATCCGCGCGCTGGCCGGGTGCAGTTTCAGCAGGCTGCGCCCGACCGTCGATTTGCCCGAGCCCGACTCACCGACAATGGCAAGTTTTTCCCGCCCCAAGGTGAAGGACACATCGCGCACAGCATGGGTTTCTTTCTGAGCATTGACGAAGCGCACATTGAGCCCTTCGACGTTCAATTTGATTGCAGACATACAGCCTCCGATTACTCGCTGCGCGGATCAAGAATGTCCCGCAGGCCGTCGCCCAACAGGTTGAAAGCCAGGCTGACCAACATGATTGCGGCCCCCGGAACAGCCACCAGCCACCAGCACTCGAGCATGTAGCGACGCCCGGTGGAGATCATCGCGCCCCACTCCGGCGACGGCGCCTGCGCACCGAGGCCGAGAAAGCCCAAAGCCGCTGCGGTGAGGATGATCCCGGCCATGTTCATGGTCAGGCGGATGATCACCGACGACATGCACATCGGCACAATGTGCCGCAGGATGATTCGCGTGGACGAAGCCCCTTGCAGCTCGACCGCCACGACGAAGTCAGCCTTGCGCAACGACAGGGTTTCCGCCCGTGCCAGTCGCGCAATCGGCGGCCACGACGTCAGCGCAATCGCTACCACCGCGTGTTCCAGGCCCGGACCGAGCGCAGCGATAAACGCCAGCGCCAGCACCAGGCTGGGGAAGGAAATGAAGATGTCGGTCAGGCGCATGAACACTGTGTCGACCACACCGCCGAAGTAGCCGGAAACGGTGCCGATAAACAGGCCGATCGGGCCGACGATCACGGTCACCAGGGTGATGATGTACAACGTGATGCGCGAGCCGTAGACCAGCCGACTGAAGATATCCCGGCCGTATTCATCGGTGCCGAACCAGTGGGCAGCGCCCGGCGCCTGCAGGGCATTGGCGAGGTTTTGCGCCACCGGATCATGGGTGGCGATCCACGGCGCAAACAGCGCCACCACCACCAGCACCAAAGCGACCAGCAATCCGGCCAGGGTCATCGGGTTGCGCAACAAGTGCCGCAAGACTTTCAGGGCACTTTTGCAGAAGGCGTCGAAGCTGGATCCGGGGGTACGATCCAACCGCCGCTTGGCGCTCGAATCAGTAGAAGACATGTTGGCAATCATGGGCATGTTCTCGGATTGAATTCAGGATCACCCGGCGCGTACGCCGACGCACCGGGCAGCGTTCAGCGTTGTTTGTAGACACCCAGATACCGCGTCGCCTCGGCATCATCACCGGCGAAACCCTTGACGTCGGCGGCGCTGACCACGGTGTCGGTCATCTGCGAAATCATCATGATCGGGCCGACCTGCTCGTCGTAGATTTTCTGTGCCTGGTGGTACAGGTTCAGGCGCTGGCCGGCATCGCGTTCGACCCCGGCCTGATCAATCAGGCTATTGAGCTGCGGGCTGAAAAACGACGCACGCCAGCCCTGGAAATTCGGCAGGCCGGCGTCATCGCTGTTGTTGGGGTTGTAGGCAAACGTGCGCAGGCTGAAATACGGATGCGGATAGCGCTCGGCCCCGCGCGCAACGATGATGTCGAAGTTGCGCGCGCGCATCGCGCCATACACCTGGTTGCCAGTGCCGTTGACAATGCTGGCCTTGATCCCGCCCTCGGCCAGCGTCGCTTGCAGGCGCGCGGCGATGTCGATGAAGGGCGGCTCTGACAATGTGCGAATGGTCGTGGTGAAGCCGTCCGGATAACCGGCTTCGGCGAGGAGTTTTTTCGCCTTGACGACGTCCATGTGATAACCCGGATCCGGCAGGCGCGCCGCCAGACCGAGTTGCATCGGCTGCTGATTCAACTGGCCGTAATACGGCATCACCTGTTCGTCGAGGCCCTTGTAGTCGATCAGGTTGCGCACCGCTTCGCGCACTTTGGGATTGGCAAATTCAGGTTGCTTCATGCTCAGCGCGACGTAGTACATGGTGCCGCGCGGCAGTGACTGCACGTGGATTTTTTCCGAACCGTCAATGGCGCGGATGTCCGGTGCGGCCATGCCGTACGCGAGATCGAGGTCACCGCGCTCCAGCATCAGCCGCAGCGACTGCGATTCGGTCATGTGCCGCACCACCACGCGCTTGAGCTTGGCAGCACCGCCCCAGTAACCGTCGAAGCGGGTCAGCAACAGCGAGTCGTTCGCCGTCCATTTGCTCAGCACAAACGGTCCGCTGCCGGCCTCGTTGGTCACCAGCCAGTTAGCACCGAGGTCAGCGTTTTTCTCATGCGCCAAAGCCGTTTTGCGATCGATCACCACCGCGCTTGGCGAGATCGCCAGCGAGTCGATCAATAACAGTGGGTCCATGGTTTGCGGCAAGTCAACGACCAGCGTGTGGGTATCGCTGGCGCGGATCAGTGACTGAATGTTGTCGACGTTATAACCGTAGGCTTTCCAGGTCGTGGCCAGGCCGAAATTCAGTTTCATCACCCGGTACAGCGACCAGGCCACGTCTTCAGCGGTCAGCGGATTGCCGGAGTGAAACTTCACGTCCTGGCGCAAATGAAAGGTTACCTGCTTGCCGTCGTCGCTGATCGTCCAGCGCTCGGCCAGTTGCGGCAGATGCTTTTCCGGATTGCCCTGATCACGCTTGACCAGAGTGTCGTAAAGATTGGCATTGACGCCGGAAGCGTCGAGGCCGGGCGCGTTGGCCGGGTCGATGGAAAACAGGTTGACCATGCTCATGCCGACGATCAGTTGATCGGCCGGCGTCTTGGCGCTGGCCTGGGTCATCGGCACCAGCGCCAGGATCGCCGCCAACAGGCCAGCGTGCAGTTTGGTAAATGCAGTCGTCATTGAAAAATCCTTCTTTTTATAATTTTTAGTGCTGCTGCCAGGCGTGTTAACGCGTGCGCGGATCGAAGACCTTGTACAAGGCATCGCTGATCAGGTTGAGCGCGACAAAAATCAAACCGATCACCAGCACACAGCCCATCACCGCGTTCATGTCGCCGAGCATCAGGCTGCTGGTCAGGTACTGGCCGAAACCCGGCCAGGCAAAGACCGTTTCGATCAGCACCGCGCCTTCGAGCAGCGAGCCGTAAGCCAGCGCCACCACCGTCAGCAACTGCACGAGGATGTTGCGAAAGGCGTGACCCCAGACCACCTGGCGGCGCGACAACCCCTTGACCCGAGCGGTGATGATGTATTCCTGAGACAGTTGCTCGAGCATGAAGCTGCGCGTCATCCGACTGATGTAAGCCACCGAGTTCAGCCCGAGGATCAACGCCGGCAAGACGATGTGGCGCAAGGCGCTGGCGAAGGCTTCCCAATCGCCCGCAAGGCTCGAATCGATCAGCAACAGCCCGGTGACTTCAGGCACCATGCCGTCGTACGCCAGGTCGATGCGACCGGCGCCCCCGGCCCAGCCGAGCCAGGCGTAGAACACCAGCAGGCCCATCATGCCCAGCCAGAAAATCGGCGTGGAATAGCCGAACAGGGTAATCACTCGCGCGACATGATCGCCCAGTCGCCCCTGATTGCTCGCCGCGCAAACGCCCAGCGGCAAACCGATCAGCACACCGAAGAGGATGGCCAGGGTCGCCAGTTCGATGGTGGCCGGGAACACCCGGCGGATGTCATCGAGCACCGGGTGCCCGGTCAACAGCGCGTTGCCGAAATTACCGTGCAGCAAGTCGTTGAGGTACAGGCCGAACTGGGTCCAGATCGGCTTGTCCAGCCCCATCGCCCGGTACACCTGCTCGTAGGTCGAACTGTCGGCGTCCGGCCCGACCACCGCCAGCACCGGATCGAGCGGCATCACCCGACCGATGATAAACGTCAGCGCCAGCAGGCCCAGCAACGTCACCAGTACCGTGCTGGCACGCCGCGCGGTATTGGAGGCGCGGGCTCCCATGGCAGAGGCAGTCATAACAAACATAGTCAGCTCCTGATAATACGGTCACCGGTGCACCCGGCACGCGAAGTTCATCCGTGCATTTCAGCGTTTTTTGTAGACGTCTTTGTAGCGCGTGGTCGCGGCCGTGTGCCCCTGAAAATCGGCAACATCGGCGTAGACCAGCACTGTGTCGGTCATCTGCGAGACCGGCAGAATGGCGCCCACTTGCTGATCGAGTTGCTGCTGGATGTCCTGATACTGCGCCTGCTGTTTCTGCGCATCGGGCTCGACTTCGGCACTCTCGATCAACTGATTCAACTCGGGACTGTAAAACGAAGTGCGCCAGCCCTGGAAGTTGCTCAGCTTGGCTTCGTCACGGTTATCCGGGTTGTACACCAGCGTGCGCAGGCTCGAATGGGGATGACGTTCGGCGCCGCCACCGCCACGGCCGACGATGATGTCGAAACTGCGCTCACGCATGGCGCCGTAGATCTGATTACCGGTGCCGGTGATGATGCTGGCTTCGATCCCGGCCTGCGCCAGCGTCGATTGCAGATTGGAGGCAATGTTGATGAAGGGCGGTTCGGCCAGCACGCGGATGCTGGTCTTGAACCCGTTGGGGTAACCGGCGTCAGCGAGAAGTTTTTTTGCCTCATCGACATTCAGTCGATAACCGGGATCCGGCAGACGCGCGGCCAGTCCCAACGGCATCGGCCGCTGATTGATCACGCCGTAGTGCGGCATGACGGTCTGGTTGATGCCCTGGTAGTCGATCAACGAGCGCACAGCCTTGCGCACGCGCGCGTCGGCGAACATCGGCTGCTTCACACTCAGTGCGACGTAGTACAGCGTGCCGCGTTGCAGAGTTTGCGTGCGGACCTTGTCGCTGTTCTGCAAGGCCTGGATGTCCGGCGCCGACATGCCTTTGGCGATGTCGAGGTCACCGCGCTCAATCATCAGACGCAACGACTGCGACTCGGTCATGTTGCGCATGACGATGCGCTTGAGCTTGGCCGGGCCACCCCAATAACCGTCGAAACGGCTCATCAGAATCACGTCGTTGGCCCGCCAGTCATTGAGCACGAAGGCACCACTGCCGGCGGCGTGCGTCACCAGCCAGGCGGCGCCGAGGTCATTGTTCTTCTGGTGTTCGAGGACTTTTTTGCGGTCAAGAATGAAGGCGCTGGGCGACGTCGCCAGCGTGTTGAGCACCAACTGTGGATCGGTGGGGCGCGGCAATTCGATGACGAAGGTATTGGCATCAGTCGCGCGCATCGAACGCTCGACATTCTCGGCGGTAAAACCGTAAGCCTTCCAGGTCGATGCCAGCGCGAGGTTGAGTTTGAGCACGCGCTGCAATGACCAGGCGACGTCTTCAGCGCTCAACGGGTTGCCCGATTGAAATTGCACGCCCTGGCGCAGATTGAACGTCAGGGTCTTGCGATCGTCGCTGACTTGCCAGCGCTCGGCGAGTGCCGGCAACAGCTGATCCGGCGCAGCGACGTCTTGCACCAGCAACATGTCATAGAGATTGGCATTGATCTCGGACACGTCCAGGCCGGTGGCCGCCGCCGGGTCGAGAGACAGCAGATTGATCATGCTCATGCCGACGATCAATTGATCGGCCGGGGTTTTGGCATGGACGACAGGTAGCGCGGTCACCGTCAGGGTAGCCGCCAGAACCCGCGCCCACAGCGAAGGAAGAATGTTCATAGCGAGAGTGCCTTTCTTATATTTATAGGGCTCTCGGACAGCCCGGCATGCACCGGGCAGCCCGCGTACACGTCAGAAGCTTTTAAGCGTGTTCATCTCGATGAAGTTGAAGTCGATGTCTTCGCCCAGACCTGGCAGGTCGGACAAATGCACAAAACCGTCGCTGTCCATCGGGTCGACCAGACGCTTGAGGTACGCCGGCACCTCGTCGTAATCCAGGTACGGGTGCAGCAAGCCGCGCTCGTACCAGGTGCAGTTCTTGATCGCGCCGACCACCGTCAGGTTGGCTGCGCCGTTGCCATGGATTTCGCAGTCCATGCCAAACGACTCGGCCATGTGCGCGACCTTCAGGCAAGGCCCGATCCCGCCGACCCCGGCGACGCCGGCACGCAGAATGTCGCAGACGTCGTGCTTGACCCAACTGGCCCGGCTCAGGTGTTTGCCGGACAGGGTTTCCGGGCCAAGTACCGGAATGTCCAGTTGCCCCGCCAGCCAGGCATAGGATTCGGCGGACTCTTCCATCATCGGTTCTTCGAACCAGGCGAAGTCGAGTTTTTCCAGTTCGCGTCCGATGTACAGCGCTTCGGTGCGGCTGTACCAGTGATAACCGTCGAGCATCAAGGCGATGTCCGGGCCCACCGCTTCGCGCACTGCCGCACAAGCTTTGACGTCAATGCGCGGGCTCGGTGCGAACGAGACCGGCGGCATCCAGGTGTGCAACTTGATCGCCTTGTAGCCGCGCTTGACCAGCGTTTCGGCAAAGCGTCCGTAGTCTTCCGGCGTCGCCAGACCCTCAGGCAATTCATCGCCGCACATGGTTGAGCCGTACGCCGGCACCTTGTCGCGAAAACCGCCGATCAACTTGTGCACCGGCACGCCGAGCTTGCGCCCCGCCCAATCCCACAACGCCTGCTCGACCAACGCCAGCGCGCGATCAGTCAACTGGCTGGCGCTGCCACGCTGCCAGTGCGCCAAGTCATGCCAGATCTTTTCGCGATCAAAGGCGTTCTGCCCGACCAGCACCTTGCGCACAAAACCATCCAGCACATAAGGACGAATCAGCTCCGGCGCACCGAGGGCGTAACCCTCCTTGCCGTCTTCGGTCTGGATGCGCAGCAACGCCATTTGCGCCTGACTGACATCACCGGGATGAGCATGACCGGCGCTGTCGACTGCGCGGCGGGTGGGATAGGAAAAAACCTGGACGTTGACTGCTGTGATTCTCATGGACGTCTTGAGCCTTCTTATTGGATTTGTGACAGGAGTGTCGTCGGTTGCGACCGATCATAGGTCATCGTACAACGCTTGAAAAGACCCAATAACCCTTCTGCTCTTCCAAGCCTTTTCAGCTAAACGCCCATCAAAGCGCCAATTTTAAAGACGACTGCTGAATAACAGGATTTGCTTTAGACCCCTATTCACAGGGCATATATGTATCAACATGTTTCCAAACGAGCAAAATCACGTAGACGAGTCATCTTGTCGTACGATAACTTATATCTGCGCCTCAAATGAGAGCCATACGCAACATCGCGGTGCCTGTAGTACTCGTCAAACGACCCTAACAAAAACAAAAAAGAAGACCGTATGAACACCACCCTACGCACGCTCGTCACTGTCGCGGCCCTCGGCCTGCCCTTCTCTGCCCACGCTGACTCTGCCAGCCTCAACTACCGCCATCAGTACACCGAGGAGGACAGCGCCCACGCCGACCGAATCAAGCTCAACTACCGCCTGGACAGTGGACTGGGGTTTGAGGCGGAGATGAAATACCGCACGGCCGGTGACCGCAAAGATGTCGCCTACGACAACATGGTCAACAACGGCCACGAGTTCACGGTGAGCTACAACTACAAGCTCAGCGCGCAGTCGACGCTGACCCCGGCGTTTCAGATGGACAGCTCCAAGGATGCGACCGCCTACAAGTTCGGCCTCAAGTACAACTACAAAATCGACGACGCCTTTTACGTAGCGACGCGCTATCGCCTGGACCTGCGCAAACTCGATCGCGACCAGGTCAACAAAGACATGCCCGATCACTACAAGGATGACCAGACCACCCACCGCTTCGAAGGCTGGCTCGGCTACACGCCAGCCAACAAGTGGGCTTACGAATATCAGTTCATCTATTTCAAGACCGACTACATCCGCTACGACAACAAGAAGAGCGACTACGAACAGAACCTGATCGTCAAATACAAGCTCACCAAACAATGGGCGCCCTTCATGGAAATCGGCGACATCAAAGTCGAGTCCACCTCACCCGACCGCCAGGCTCGCTGGCGTCTGGGCGTGCAATACAACTTCATGTAAGCCGCGCGCAGCTTTTGCCTGGCGAGCGCGCATCGCTTGTCGGGCAGGCACCCTGCCGCCCACCCCTTCACCACCGCGTAATGGAAGACCCGACCATGACCACACAAACCACGCTGGCCAAACCCTTCAACCGTATTTTGCTGACCGGCGCTGCCGGTGGGCTCGGCCAGATTCTGCGCGAAACCCTGCAGGTTCACGCCGACATCGTCCGCTCCTCGGACATCAGTGCGATGACGCCGAGCCGCGGCGCGCATGATGAAGTGATCAACTGCAATCTGAGTGACAAGGCCGCTGTCGCCGCGCTGGCCGAGGGCGTCGATGCCATCGTGCATTTGGGCGGGATCTCGGTGGAGCGATCCTTCGAAGAAATCCTCGAGGCGAATATTCGCGGCACCTTTCATGTTTATGAGGCCGCGCGCCTGCACGGGGTCAAGCGCATCGTGTTCGCCAGCTCCAACCACGTTACCGGTTTCTACTCGCAGGACGAACAGATCGACGCCCATTCGCCGCGTCGCCCGGACGGTTATTACGGCTTGTCGAAGGCTTACGGCGAGGACATGGCAACCTTCTATTTCCACCGCTATGGCATTGAAACAGTGAGCCTGCGCATCGGTTCCTCATTCCCCGAACCGCGCAACCTGCGCATGCTGGCGACCTGGTTGAGTTATACCGATCTGCAGCACCTGATCGCCCGCGCACTGCTGGCCAGCGATGTCGGGCACAGCGTGATTTACGGGGTGTCCGCCAACCGTGATCAGTGGTGGAACAACCGGCACGCCGCGCACCTGAGCTTTGCGCCGCAGGACAGCTCCGAAGCCTTTCGCGCACAGGTCGAACAACAACCGGCGCTCGCCGCCGACCATCCCGACCGCTTGTACCAGGGCGGCGCCTTTACCGCAGCAGGTCCGTTTGAAGCGCCAGCGCAGACGCGCTCATGACGGCCGAACTGATTGTCGATGCGCGCAACGCCACCGGTGAAAGCCCGGTCTGGCAAGCCGACGAAAATGCCTTGTATTGGGTGGACATTCCGGCCGGCCGCTTGCATCGCTGGCAACTCGACGGCCAGACCGACTGCTGGCAGGCGGACGAAATGCTCGCCTGTATCGCCCGCAGCGAAGCGGGACATTGGCTGGGCGCGCAGGAAAGTGGCCTGTTCAAATTGCGCCCGCAGGCTGACGGACGTCTGGCTGCGGAAAAGCTCATCGGCGTCGAGCACGCCCGCCCGAGCATGCGTTTCAATGATGGTCGTTGCGATCGTCAGGGACGCTTCTGGGCCAGCTCGATGCCAACCGCCATGGGCGCCGAGGCGGTCGGCGCGCTGTATCGCTACGACGCGCAAAACCCCAACGATGTATCGGTGCTGGCGCCGCAATTGGAGGAACTCGTGGTGCCCAACGGCCTGGCGTTCAGCCCCGACGGCCGCACCATGTACCTGTCCGACTCGCACCCGAGCCGGCAACTGATCTGGGCCTTCGATTACGACATCGACAGCGGCACGCCGCACAACCGCCGCTTGTTCGTCGACATGAACGACCACCCCGGTCGACCGGACGGAGCGGCCGTCGATTCACACGGCTGTTACTGGATCTGCGCAATTGATGCCGGCCTGGTGCTGCGCTTTACCCCGCAGGGGAAACTGGATCGCGCGTTGCCAGTGCCGGTGAAGAAACCGACGATGTGCGCCTTTGGCGGCCCGCGGCTCGATACCCTCTTTGTCACCTCGATTCGCCCGCAAGGCATCGACCTCACCGATCAGCCACTGGCGGGCGGAGTCTTTGCCCTCAACCCAGGCGTTCAAGGCCTGCCCGAAACCAAGGCCCGCGCCTGAGGCTTCAGACGTTCAACGCCGCCGCGTCTGCAGCTTCGTAGGCACGGCGCAGACGCTCGCGGCTGTTGGACAGATGCAAGCGCATGGCTGCGCGTGCGGCGTCGGAATCACGCCGGACAATCGCAATGTAAATGTCTTCGTGCTCGCGACTGAGGCGCTCCAGATACGGCTCCTTGCGGTCATTCTCCAGGCGCTTGGAATGCAGGCGTGTGCGCGGCAGAATGTTCGCGCCCAGGTGCAGCATGATGTCGGTGAAATAGCGGTTGCCGGTGGCCAGCGCAATTTGCTGGTGGAACTGGAAATCCGCCGACACGGCGTAGTCGACGCTGACGGCGCGGGAATTGATGGCGTCCAGCGAGTCACGCATCAGTTGCAGTTGCTCATCGGTACGTCGCGCGCACGCCAGGCCAGCGGCCTCGACCTCGAGGGTGATGCGCAATTCAAGCACCGCCAGGACATCCTCAAGGGTGACGATGCTGTCCGGATCAATGCGAAAACCGCTCGGGCTGGGAATGTCCTGAACAAAGGTGCCGATACCGTGACGAGTTTCCACCAGGCCTGCTGCCTGCAGACGCGATATCGCCTCGCGCACCACTGTGCGGCTGACGCCGTGCTCGGCCATGACCTGGGATTCAGTCGGCAGCTTCGTCGCGCGCGCGAGTTCGCCGCTGCAAATGCGTCGGGACAGCTCGGTGACCAGGTCCTCCGCCAGGCTGCGATGCCGGCGACGAACATTGGGTGTGGCGTTGGGTCTGTCCATCAGCAACAAAAATCTCGAATTTTCGAATAATTACGCATCATAGCCCATTCAGTTGTACGACAACGCACCAGTTCACATGATAGGATTTCTCATGCAGCGGACGTTCGATTCGCTGCAATGGCGATAAGGACGTCCGCTCGAGAAACACGTCGAAACTTCGCGTGTAAAACACTCAAGTTAATCAAGGATCTGATTACTCATGACAAAACCATCAACCTTCACGGCCTGCAAACTGGCCAGCGCCATCGTCGGCAGCCTGCTGTTTTCCAGCCTGCCTGCACAAGCGGCCGATATCTGGCTGGATGTTGCAACGACGGGCTGGGCCACGCAAAATGGTGGCACCAAGGGCGGCTCCAAAGCCGCAGCCAACAACATCTACACCGTGAAGAACGCCGCCGAACTGAAAGCCGCACTCAGCGCGTCGGTCGGCACCAACGGTCGCATCATCAAGATTACCGGGCTCATCGACGTCAGCGAAGGCAAAGCTTATACGACGACCGCCGATATGAAAAAGCGCGGCCGTCTGGATATCCCGGGCAAGACGACCATCGTCGGTACGAGCAGCACGGCGGAGATCCGCGAGGGTTTCTTCTATGCCAAGGAAAACGATGTGATCATCCGCAACATCACCATCGAAAACCCGTGGGATCCCGAGCCGATCTGGGACGCCAATGACGGCAGCGCCGGCAACTGGAACTCCGAGTACGACGGGCTGACCATCGAAGGCGCCAACAATGTGTGGGTCGACCATGTCACCTTCACCGATGGCCGCCGCACCGATGACCAGAACGGCACCGCCAACGGTCGTCCGAAGCAACACCACGACGGCGCACTGGACGTGAAAAACGGTGCCAACTACGTGACCATTTCCTACTCGGCGTTCAAATCGCACGAGAAGAACAACCTGATCGGTTCGAGCGACAGCCGCACCACCGATGATGGCAAGCTCAAGGTCACGATCCACAACACCCTGTTCGAAAACATCTCCGCACGCGCACCACGCGTTCGCTTCGGCCAGGTGCACCTGTACAACAACTATCACGTGGGCAGCACCAGTCATAAGGTCTACCCGTTCAGCTACGCGCACGGCGTGGGCAAAAACTCGAAGATTTTTTCCGAGAAAAACGCTTTCGAAATCTCCGGCATCAGCGGCTGCGACAAAATCGCCGGCGACTACGGCGGCAGCGTTTACCGCGACCAAGGCTCGACACTCAATGGCAGCGCACTGAGCTGTTCGTGGAGTTCGAGCATCGGCTGGACACCGCCTTACAGCTACACCCCGCTGAACGCGGACAAAGTCGCTGCTGATGTTAAAGCCAAGGCTGGCGCTGGCAAGATCTGATTGATCGATGTAACCGCGTTAATGAAAAGCCCTCGGTGACGAGGGCTTTTTCATGTCTGCTTGAAGACCGTGCAGGGGGTGAAGTCCTGAAAAAAATCTGGATTATTTATTGCCCTGACGGGCCCCATCGCTGGCAAGCCAGCTCCCACAGGTTTTGTGTTGTGACACAGATCGCATCAACAACTCCGCCCCCTGTGGGAGGAGAACCCGAGGATGGGGGAATCGAGGGTCGGGTGATGCCGCAGTCCTGGGAAAAAATCTGGATTATTTATTGCCCCGACTGGTCCCATCGCTGGCAAGCCAGCTCCCACAGGTTTTCTGTTGTG